>DATDUL010000030.1:0-7577 GCA_036517715.1 Minisyncoccota bacterium | reverse complement strand
TCACGCACTGAACCACAGGTCTCAGTACCGAGCGCAACAAGCGCCATATCAGCACCCAGCGCTGCCGCAGAGCCACCCGATGACCCTCCTGGGACTCGAGTCGGGTCATATGGATTCCTAGTAACGCCATAGGCAGAAGTTTCAGTTGAAGAGCCCATGGCAAATTCATCCATGTTAGTGCGACCCAAAATAACCGCACCGGCCTGTTTTAATTTTTTGACTGCGGTCGAGTCATATGTAGCCACATAGTTTTCTAGAATCTTTGAACCAGCAGAGACTTTGTGACTCTTGAACAAAATATTGTCTTTGATAGCTATCGGCACACCAGTCATAAGAGTTGCGGTACCATTTTGAAACATTTCCTGAGCCTTGTCTGCCTGTTCCATCACGTCATCAAAAACTTCCAGATAGGCATTGAGCTCTGCGTTTTTTGCTTCAATATTTTTTAAATAAGCACTGGCTAGTTCACGGCAGGTGTATTCGCCTTTTTTTAACGATTCATGTGCTTTTTCAATTGTTAGGTTTTTTGTATCGATCATAAGAGTTTAGGGTAGAATTTTCTTAACTTTTAGGAAATCATCTTGTTTGTTTGGAAATTGTTCAATAATCAAATCCCGGTCAAAATCGCGGTCGGTTTCCACGTCTTCACGCCAAGCATTGTAGTGGTCAAATTCTAGTTCCACGCCATCTACATTGGCGCCTTTTATTATATCCACATAACCGAGGATATTTTCGAAGTCTTTTATAAGCGATAGCTTTTCATCTTCTGGGAGGTCTATCCTGGCTAATCCTGCTAAGTTTTCTACGTCTTTTATTTCCATTTTATTTTCCTGTTAATGCTTTTATTCTATCCTCGACTGGTGGATGAGTTGCAAATAATCCACTGATTCGCTTCCCTATTTTATAACCTTTTGGGTCAGCAAGATACAAGTGTGCGATGGCCGAGCTTTGTTTTCGCATTGGTTGACTGTACTGTGAAATTTTACGAAGTGCATTGGCAAGGCCTTCGGGATAACGAGTAAGTAGTGCACCCGATGCATCGGCTAGGAATTCACGCTTGCGAGAAATAGCGAGCTGAATAAGGGTTGCAAATATTGGAGCAAGGATTGAGAGAATGATTCCTACTATCATCAGTACTCCCCCTGCTTTACTGTCGTCATTGTCTCTGTGTCCCCCGAAAAGCATGCTTCGCATAAAAAAGTCAGCCAGGATAGAAACAAAACCCACAAGCACAACAGCTACAGTAGATACGAGCATGTCGCGGTTTCCAATGTGAGAAAGCTCATGAGCCAACACACCTTCGAGTTCGTTTTTTTCTAAAATCTGAAGAAGACCAGTTGTAGCACATATTACAGCGTGATTTTTGTCCCGTCCAGTCGCGAAAGCATTTGGTGCAGGGTCGTTGACCACATACACCTTTGGCATAGGTAGTCCCGCAGTAATAGCCAAGTTCTCGACACTGGTATAAAAATCGAAGTATTCTTCCCTTTTAGCCTCCTTGGCTCCGGCTAGTTTGATGACGATTTTGTCCGAGAACCAGTACGAAACTATGTTCATGCCTACACTAAACAAAACAAAGAAATACAGAATGCTTGGATTCTGATAGTAATAGGAAAAGAACCAACCGAGGGCAATGACAACACCGAAAAATACTGTCATCAGCATCCAGGTTTTGGTTACATTTTTTGATTGTTGGGTATATAGAGTTGCCACGGTTTACTGTAAAATAATTGGGATTAAAATACTTTTATCATTCTCTGGAAGTCCGGAAGCATTGTCGTTGTGAATTTCGAAATATGCTGGACCTGCTGGCAAATCGGTAAAGTCGATGTTGCCTTCGAATTCTACAGGGCCCGCGGTCATCCATTCAGTCTTGGCTACGGCGTTACTTGCTTTAATAACCTCTTTGTTTGCATCGAGTATGTTGATCAAAATATTTGCTTCAAAGAAATATCCGCCTTTGACACTACCCCGGTAGGACAAAATTCCTTCGGGCATTTTCGCGTTTGGTACGATAGAAAGATAAATCAAATCCTCTGCCCTGCCTAGAAGCAGTGTCTTGTCGTATTCGACTGGCATAGTATTGTCGGTAGTCTCTACGGTATTGTCTACTACTGGTGCCTCGCTAACCTTTGGTTCCTTTTGTAAGAAAAAAAGTACAACCACAACCAGAACGAGGGCACATACAAACAATATAATTTTTCCAAATTTAGTCATAGATTTTTTGTCTAGAAACTATAACCTAGTTACTAGAAACTAGTTCTTAAAATTTAACTTCAACCGTATTCTGTGCTACGTCGTTGTCTGGTAGATCAAAGAATTCAGCGTTTTTGAAACCGAACATTCCTGCAATAATATTCGAAGGAAATTGTTGAATAGAGGTGTTGATGTCTCTGACGTTGGTGTTATAGAACCTTCGAGCTGCTTGGATCTTGTTCTCAGTATCAGAAAGCTCTCTTTGTAATTCAATAAAGTTGGCATTGGCTTTAAGGTCTGGGTACGCTTCTGCAATACCAAAAAGTCCGGTTACTGCTTGTCCTAGCATTGCTTCACTTTGGGTGTGTTCTCCCATAGTCTTGGCTCCCATAGCAGCTGCACGTGCCTGGGTAACTTTTTCGAAAGCGGTTGATTCGTGGGTAGCATAACCCTTGACTGAATTAACCAAGTTCGGAATCAAATCATAACGACGCTTGAGCTGGACTTCGATGTCCGACCAAGCTTCCTGTGTGCGGTTCCTAAGTGAAACTAATTTATTGAATACAAACGCAATCCAGATAACGACGAGCGCTAAAGCGCCGATTAAATATTTCATGTTTTCTTGCCCACCCCAAAGAGCGGGTTACTTTAACGAGTAATACTAGTATTATAGCACGAAAAACTACTTTTTCATTTGTCGTTCGTGCACCAAAACCAAAAGTGGAGAAGCCAAGAAAATCGAAGAATAAGTACCGAAGAACATACCCGCAGTAAGCATAATCGCAAAGTATTTAGTGCTAGTTGGTCCGAAGAACACAAGCGCTAGAAGTGCCAAAATAACAGTGAGTGAAGTGGCGATAGACCGTGCGAATGACTGGTTGAGACTGTCCCCTATTATTTGGCTGAAGTTTGCTTTGTCGATTTTGGATTCTTTGCTCAAATTTTCTCGAATTCGGTCGAAGATAACAATGGTATCAGAAACAGAAAGTCCTAGTACTGTGAGCACCGCCACTACGAAGAGTGTGTCGAGCTCTGCGCCGTAGTAATGTGAAAGTAGAGCAAAAAGTCCAACAGAGATAATGACATCGTGAAGTAGCGTAACTATGGCTATCAATCCATATTGCCAAGAAGCTACACCTTGGCGACCTGCGGATGAAACTTTTCTAAATGCGTATGCAATGAAAAATATAATAGCTAATGATACCAAGATGACCGCGACTATCGCTTTCCTAGTGAGTTCGCGTCCTACTGACGGACCGATGGAGTTGAAGTTTACTTCTTTGAGTGAATTTGCTCCATCCAAAGACAGTACTTTCAGTAGGGCTGTATGCTCAGTATCACTCAAGTCTCGAGACTTAACGATGTACCCCATGTCCCCTGTTGGTTGAATTAATACAGAACCGAGTTCCAGAACTTTCAAATTTTCACTCAGAGTTTCCTGATCTGGACGAACAGTATCATAAGCAACTTCGGTTAATGCTCCGCCTTTGAAATCTATACTTACTTTGAGTCCAAAAACAGAAATCAAAATTATAGACACCGCAACCAATACAGTAGACAAGAGAACGAATATTTTTTTGTTTTTAACTATAAACATATAATTTATTTTACTTTTCCATTACTTAGACCACTCGAAAACATGAACCTTGAAAATCTGTTTTCCTTGATGAATGATAGTGCTCCTAAAAAGATCTTGGTTATGGTTATAGCGCTAAACATTGAAACTAGAACGCCCATACCGAGAGTAAGCGCAAAGCCCTTAATCAGTGATGTGCCGAACCAGAAAAGGATAATAGCGGTGATGATACTTGAGGTATTGGAATCCCGGATTGAAGACCACGCTCGGCTAAAGCCATTCGATACAGCATCCGCGATGGTCCGGCCTGAGCGGAGTTCTTCTTTAATACGCTCAAAAATAAGAACATTGGCATCAACAGCAATACCCATCGAAATTATAAATCCGGCAATTCCAGCTGCGGTCAATGTCACCGGTATTAGCTTAAAGAGAGATAGTACGATAACCACAAAGAAAGAAAGTGAGACTACAGCGATAAGTCCTGGGAGTCTGTACCAAAGTATCAAGAAGGCAGCAACCAATAAGAATCCGATGATACCTGCTTTTACTCCGGCAGCTACTGCACTACCACCTAGAGTCGCACCGATGGTTTGTTTTGAAAGCAGTGTTATAGGCACAGGAAGTGCACCAGAATTTAACCGCCCTACGAGTTGTTTTGCTTCTGATGGGGTAAAGCTTCCTGAAATAACAGCTTGACCGTCGAGGATTTCTTGTCTCACAACCGGTGTAGATATCGGTGAACCGTCGAGGTAGATAGCAACCATTTTACCTACGTTAGCTTTGGTGATTTCTCCAAAGAGCTTGGTACCAGCCTCGTCGAATTGCAATGATACTCTAGGCTCGCGCGTATTTGGATCGAACTCTAAAGTTGCTCTTTTTAGGTAGCGTCCGGTGAGTTCAGTGTTTACGAATTGATTAGACAAATCTAAGCTTAGTTGACCATCGGGACCAACGGTAGCATTCTGTGGAGTGCCTTCTGGGGCTTCGGTCTTGAATTCCAAAAGTGGAGTCTGACCGATCATGGTTGTCGCCTTCTCTACATCTGTAACACCAGGCAGGTCAACGATGAGCTTTTGCTCACCACCGGATACGAAACTAGCTCCTTCTACTTGAACTACTGGTTCAGAAACTCCAAAGAGATTCACTCGTCGTTCGATAACGTCACGAAGAGCCTCCATTGATTCCGCAACTTCGCTAGGATCTAGAGCTGAAACATCAGCCTTGTATATGAGGTGACTTCCCCCAGACAAGTCCAAGCCCAATCGGAATTGATGATTTTGGAAAAATGCCTTTTCTTGACCAAAGTTAGGATTCAGCTTGTATTCAGACTTGTAAACAAACAAAGCCACACCTGCGCCCAAGGCTATTACTAGTAATGCTATTAAGATTCTTTTCCAAATTTTCCACATAAATATAGGGCTATTCTAGCGCATTTAGAAATAAATGCAAATTTTAAAAGTGTAACCTGACTTATTGTCAAATTTGACTTTCAAACTATGAAAGGCTATTTTTAGTGTGACAAAACATCTGTTCATTAAAAAAGACAGCCATGCTCTACCAAAGAAAAATGGAGGTCTTCTTAAAGAACCTCCAATACCAAATTGTCCCAGATAAAACTGGGGTTTACAAATACGAAGCTGGATTTCGCCAGCTGAAGTATGACTTTAATCCGTATGTTTACATTATTGAAGTAAATGGTGTAAAAAAGTTTGTAGGTTGGACTGAATCTGCCTACAAAACAATTGCCCGGCATTTTTCTGGGGGCTTTGCTGGTAAAAGAAACTTTGTGGTAGATCAAAACGACCTACCCAAAACAAGAGTTGGACTTATTCCAGCTGAGCCTGGAAAAAAACTCACAAAAACCAAAAAGTTGGTTCAACTTCTTGTTTTCAGAGAAGAAGATCCAATTAAAAAACTTGAGGAGAAAATAAAAAAGGGAGAAGCGCTTTTCCCCGAAGAAGTGAAAGCGTTCCTGGAAGAAATCTTCCCCCAAGTTTTAACACTTACCGTAGACCAGATACAATGGTCTAAATCCGTAATCTCGGCCATAAAAGCCGATTATATTTTTAATCGCTTCAAATGCCAGATTCTCCTGCTGGAGGAAAAACTATGGGAACAAATCCCATTTTAAAAGGTCTCGCCACAACAGAGTAGCGAGACCTTAACATTTATACTGCAATAAAGTTAGTGAGAAACTACTCACTAATTGCCCAAGTGGGTAGATTTATATTTTTAGGATCTTTCGAATATTTATAAAATTCTAATGCTTGCTCTGGGGTTATTCTCTTACCAGGTTCAAGTTTACCCTCTGCGTTACTTTTTACAGTCACGGGAACAAGCGGAACCCATTTCCCATGTGCAGGAATAGTAACCAAGAGCAACCATGTTCCATCTTTCTTTTTAAAAACCGAACGCAAGGCTCCATCTTTGGACGACTCCAGGTCAACTTCTATAAGGCCAGGCAAACCATCTGGTCCAATTTCATTTTTTGAACTTTTTAAATTACTTGCGCTTGGTTGTTCGAGTCCTGCCATAGTATATAAGGTTATTTATTACATTTTTTATTATACAAAAAGCTTACACAATAAGCTATGAATCCCCCGAGTAAAAATCCACCCAGTATATCTACCGGGAAATGCACTCCAACGGCAATGCGAGCGAGGCCGATGAGTAGTGCAAACAATATAAAAACGTAACCAGATTTTTTGTGGCTTAGATACATGGCCACACCGAGCGCCATGAAAAACGTTGCGTGGCCAGACGGGAAAGAATAATCAGTTTTTGAAATAAGAGGTTCTATGTCTTGAAGAGCTAGATAAGGCCGATTTGTATGAAATACAAATTTCAACAAAGTAGCCACACACCAAGCGATTCCTCCTGAAAAAAATACCAAGACTATTTCCTTCCACTTTTGTTTGAGAGCTTCAAATGGATTTTTTGAAGTTATAACTTCGTGGTGAACTAATAAATATATAAACGCTGACACGATCACCAAGTACGGCAACATGTGAGCGACAAATACTATCAAATCATCCAGAAAGACTGACTGGTGAGATAAATTATAAAAAAAATAAAATATGTTACTGTTGAGGGTTTGCATTTTTTTGTTTCGCTACTTCTAATACATTACTGAAAAGCATGGCTATGGTTACTGGGCCTACTCCACCTGGTACTGGTGATACATAGCCCGCCACGTCTTTCACGGATTCTAAATCTACGTCCCCTGCGAGGCCGGCACCAGATTCTGATGTCCCTGCATCTATGATGACAACTCCAGTTTTTATCATCGAGCCCTTGATGTGTGCACCCTTGCCTATGGCTGAAATTATGATATTCGCATTTTGTAAAATAGCTTCTTGGTTTGAGGTACTGCTGTCTACGGTTTCAGGTTTCAATCCGCGGAGTCTCAACATTTGGGTCACCGGCCTACCGACAAGTTTACCCTGGCCGAGAACTACTATTTTCTTGTCAGACAAGTCCAGATGAAGCGAATCCAAAATGTGCATACAAGCAAGTGCTGTAGGTAATTTTAGTGAATCTTCTCCGGCATAAAACTTGTCATTCACCACAGAACCCAGAGCATCCACATCTAAATCAGGGTCAATTGCGTTCAAAACTTTCTGTTCATCGATGTGTGCTGGCAATGGAAGCTGTACAATGACCCCACACATATTTTCTATTTTGTTTATTTTTTCTATTTCTTTGATCAAGTCTTCGGTGGTGATAGATGCGTCGAAGCTGGCGCTGTGAAATTTGAACCCGGCATTCTCGGCTTTTTTAGCCTTCATCTCGACGTATTTCTTTG
>DATDUL010000029.1:0-5919 GCA_036517715.1 Minisyncoccota bacterium | reverse complement strand
AATAAGAGAGATTACAAAAACTTTTTACCCGGAAACATTTACCATATTTATAATAGGGGTAATAATAAGGAAAAAGTATTCCATGACGAACAGGATTACAGAGCTTTTTTGTTTAGACTTGGTTTAGTTCTAGGATTTACAATAGAAGATTTAAATAAAGAAAACTTGCTCGCTCTACCCTATTCAAGAATTAGAATAAATGACATAGGTAGAAATAATTTTAAGATTCATTCTTTTTGCCTGATGCCAAATCACTTTCATTTATTAGTAGAACAAGTTGGAGATACATCTATTTCAAAACTTATATCAAAAACCTGTACAAGTTACTCGATGTATCTAAATAAAAAATACAACAAGGTAGGAAATACATTCCAAGACACTTTTAAATCTGTTTTAATAGAAGGCAACGAACAACTTATGTGGATCTTTGAATATATCCATTCAAATCCCGTGAAAGATAGATTAGTAAAAACCGCAGGTGAGTATCCCTGGAGTAGCTATAACGACTTTATAAACAACAGAAACTTACTGATAGTCGATAAAGAGTACCGAGATTTAGTTACTGGTTAGAGACCAAAGAAAACGCCAAGGGTCACCCTTGACATCTTTATATTCAAAAGAATTTGCCTTGTTCATACTCTTCTATTAATTCAATTGCTGAGCTTTTTTCTGGCTCTTTTTTTATAGATGTTACGAACTTTCTGGCTTCTTCTACTTTGTCGTTTACTAAAAAATCTAATATTTTTGTTATTTGATTCGGACTATCTGCTGATTGTTTCTCTAAAGCTAAAGCTGAGAACTTTTTTGCTTCCTCCCTATCCTTATATTTCCATATAGCTGAGCTGATAGCGTGATGGTACCAAAACCAAATTGTTTCTTTTACATAATCTTTTTCGTTTACTGAAAGCTCTTGTGGTTTAATGTTTTCTAAAATATTCTTTACTTTATTTATTTTAAGTACAGGGTTCTTGTAATCCCAAGCACCAGATTTAAATAACTTTTGATCTTCTTTCGCATACAACACAAAAAGTTCTTTGGGATTTTTGGCACCTAGTAAAATATACGCCTCTTTTGCTGGACTTTTTTCAAGGACAAAGGTGTTTATTTTATCTATTTTTTCTTTATTAAAATCCATATCCATGTAATCTCAATGCCAAGGGTGACCCTTGGCATGGCGGTTTAAGCGCAAGTAATGGAAGCGATGGAGTCACCAGAACGTAAGCGCATGATGGTGACACCTTGGGTTTGTCGTCCGAGGGATGGAATGTCTTTGAGAGCGGTTCTGATGACCTGACCTTTTTTAGACATTGCAATCAATTCTTCTTCATCGCCCGACAACACTCGAGACACAATCAGGTCACCTGTCTTTGGAGTTATTTTAGCGGTTTTAATACCGGAACCACCGCGTTTCTGAACCTTGTATTCTTTGAGCGCAGTTTTCTTACCTAGACCGTTTTCGCTCATAGTTAGGAAGGATCCATCTTTTTTATCTTTCTTGATGACATCTACACCGATAACTTGATCGGCTTTGCCTAGTTTGATTGCGCGAACTCCGCCAGCGGTTCGGCCCATTTCTCTGATATCACTTTCTTTGAAACGTATGGACTGGCCTTTGGTAGTAGCAATCATGACATCATCGCCCTTCTCGGTAATCAAAGCAGAAATAAGTTCATCATTTTTGTCGAGTTTGATAGCTATCAAACCACTGCGTCTGACATCCTTGAAAGATTCGCCAGACATTTTCTTGGCGGTACCATCGCGAGTAACCAGCATCAATGAAATTGGATTTTTCTTTATCTCTTTTGGTAGTGGCAAAATAGATGTGACTTTCTCATCATTTGCTAGTGACAAAAAGTTCATGATTGATTTACCCTTGGTAGCGCGTCGGCCTTCTGGTATGTCATACATCTTGATACTGTAGGCTTTACCTAGGTTGGTAAAGAACAATACATCACTATGAGTTGAGCTACTGGTTAGTTGGGTTACGAAGTCTTCTTCTTTGGTTTCTAAATCAACTACGCCTACCCCGCCACGTTTCTGAGAACGGTATTCGGATGGGTCAGTACGTTTGACGTAGCCACCAGCAGTAAAGACCAGCATAGTTTCCTTGTCTGGAATAACATCTTCGTCGGATAGTTCTTTGATTCCACCTTTGACTATTTTGGTTCTGCGTTCATCGACGTATTTGTCTCTGATTTCAAATAACTCGTCTGAGATAACTTTGAGCATTTTCTTTGGACTAGCTAGCAGGTCCTTCATTGCTTTGATGAATGCCTGTTTTTCTTTTAGTTCTTCTTCTATGAGTTTACGTTCGAGGCCAGCGAGCTTCTGGAGTTTCATTTCCAGAATTGCGGCAGCCTGAAGGTCTGAGAATTTAAATTCTTTCATCAAAGCCACCTTGGCAGTCGCACCGTCTTTGGAAGCGCGAATGGTTTTGATAACTTTGTCTATGAAGTCGAGGGCTTTTTTGAGACCGAGCAAGATGTGTTCGCGTTCTTCTGCTTTACGCAAATCAAACTGACTGCGGCGTTTTACCACTTCTTGTCTGTGATGCACAAACTCAGTCAGAATACTCTTGAGCGAAAGTGTCTGTGGTACACCGTCTACCAGCGCCACGATGTTGAAATTGAAATTTGATTCGAGTTGAGTGTTTTTATAAATATAGTTTAAAACTTTTTGTGGATGTGCTCCTGACTTTAAATCTATGACAACCCGAATATCTTTAGTCGATTCGTCGCGAAGTCCTTTGATACCATCTAGCTTCTTTTCTTGAACAAGTTCAGCGATAGCCATTACTAAGTTTTGTTTTACAACACGATAAGGAATAGAGGTGATGATTATCTGTGAACCACCAGCCTTACCCTCGACTATCTCAGCTTCGCCTCGGCAGACTACACCTCCACGGCCAGATGAATACGCGTGCAACATGTCTTTGTAACCATAAGCCACACCTCCGGTTGGAAAGTCTGGACCTTTTACAAACTGCATCAAATCTTCGGTAGTAGCCTCTGGATTATCTATCAGGTGAGTTGTAGCATCGATAACTTCAGATAAGTTGTGCGGGGGTATATTTGTAGCCATACCGACAGCAATTCCAAGTGTTCCATTTAAAAGTAGCGCTGGCACAGACGCAGGCAGTACGGTTGGCTCCTTGCGGGTCTGGTCGTAGTTCGGACGCCATTCTACGGTATCCTTCTCGAGGTCGCGCAACATTTCAGTAGAAATCTTGGCCATTTTTGCTTCGGTGTAACGCATAGCAGCAGCGTTGTCGCCGTCTATCGAACCGAAGTTTCCTTGACCCAAAATTAATGGATATCGATATGAAAATTCTTGTGCCATACCCACCATGGAGTCATACACTGCTGTATCACCATGTGGGTGATACTTACCGAGTACGTCACCGACTACTGTAGCGGACTTTCGGAAACGGGAAGCATAAGTGAGTCCCATCTCATGCATGGAATACAAAATCCTGCGGTGAACAGGCTTGAGTCCGTCTCGGACATCAGGTAGGGCACGAGAAGTTATAACCGACATGGCATATGCCAGGTAGGATTCCTTCATCTCGGCGATGATGTCTACTGGTCGAACATTATCTTTTTTAACTTCTACTACTTCTTTTTTATCTTTCGCCATTTTCGAGTGTTGATCTTAATTCTGTTACATTTTCAGTATTACTACTACCAAAATCTATTGCCGAGGTTGATTCTTGGAATGCGCTGTAACTACCAGCAACTTGACTACCGAACTCAACGAAAGGTTTTGCGCTCTGCTGTAGCTCAATCTTTGTTTCCGGGCTCTGGAAGTCATACCTCAAGGTCAGGGTCCACAAACCGAATACTATAAAGCTGAAAACAATCATGCTGAAGTGGAGTATTGTGCGTTTCTCTTTGATTGGCAAATCTCTTAATTTATTAACTGTTTTTCTCATATATAAAAAAATTAAACTGCTTGTAATACGACCACCTGACCTTCTTTACCTTCTAAATCTTTTCGTTTTAATGTCAGCTTGTCTGCGGTGTCTGGATTCTCTTGCCCGATTTCTTTCAAGAAAACTTTGAGCGTCGGAGCATCGTAGTCCATCGGGATAATGAGTTTCGGTTCGAGCGATGAAGCCAACCGAGCAGCTGCCTTAGCATCGATTACATTATCGCCTAAAATTGGAATAAATAAAATATCTGGCTCACCGATTGATTCACCTGCTTCTTTGGATATGGTGCTATTTGAAAGAGCGCCTAGGAAACAAATATTGATCCCGTCGACAACAAAAGAATAAATAGTGTTTACGTATTTTTTTGGTTTTTGCGGACCATCTGACAAAATTCCTTTAACAAAAATATCTTTGACTTCATAGTCCCCTGGTCCACGGACAACAAAAGGTTCTCTCTCACCGTAAGCTAACTGTTCTACTCCATTATAATCCGGATGATTCGTGGTCAAAAGTGCAATATCAGCACCAAAACGTGCGGTGATGCCAGACTTGGATTCCTTACTAACTGGATTGATGGCCAGAACCATCTCTCCTTGCCCTATTTTGAAAAATTGTTTGCCGTAATATGTAATAATCATTACTTGCATAATAACATATTTTTTGTTAGTCTCATAGTATTAAAAGCAGGATTTAGGGTAACCCTTTTAGCTTGTTTCCACACTTTTTAAGTGGGAAGGCGAAAAGAACCTAAAACCCATATCCGCTTGAAAGCGGATTTTTTTATGCAAAAAGAACCAATAGTAGTCGAAGAAAACTTAGTTTTAAAGTCAGTAACTGACCGAAGCCAGAGCAAGCCCGAAGTTGGCGCATTGGTAGAAGGAGCGGTTATTTTAGTTAAAAAGTCATCAGTTTATGTTGATCTAGCACCTTTTGGTACTGGTATCATCTACGGCCGAGAATTCATCAACGCCAAGGACATTATCAAGAAAATAAACCTAGGCGACAGCATCAAGGCTAAAGTCGTTGAAGTTGAGAACGAAGACGGTTACATCGAATTGTCTCTAAAGGAAGCAAAACAAGCCCTAGCTTGGAGTGAAGCCGAGAAAGCTATCAAGAACAAGACCGCCCTAGAACTCGAAGTAAAAGAAGCAAACAAAGGTGGCCTTATCCTAGAATGGCAAGGCATCCAAGGCTTCTTGCCAGCGTCTCAATTGAAGGCTGACCACTACCCTCGTGTACTTGATTCAGACAAAGACAAGATCTTGAAAGAACTCAAGAAATTAGTAGGTGAGAAGATTTCAGTAATGATAATCTCTAGCTTACCAAAGGAAGGCAAGCTCATCTTCTCTGAAAAGGACAACAATCCAGAAGAAAAGAAGGAAATTCTAAGCAAATACGAGATCGGTGACGACCTAGAATGCGAGATAGCTGGAATTGTAGATTTCGGCGTATTCCTAAAACTAGAAGACAACCTAGAGGGCTTGGTACACATTTCTGAACTCGACTGGGGACTTGTAGAAGACCCTAGAGCTATGTTCAAGGTGGGTGAGAAAGTAAAGGCTAAAGTTATCGAAATAAAAGACGGTAAAGTATCACTTTCTATCAAAGCTCTCAAGGAAAACCCTTGGAAAGAATTTGAAGGCAAGCTAAAGAAGGGCGACATCATCAAAGGTGTAGTTATCAAGTACAACAAACACGGAGCCTTGGTATCCATCAAGGAAGGTGTAGCTGGACTAGTACACAACTCAACCTTTGGCACCGAAGCCAAACTACGTGAAGCATTGGAACTAGGTAAGACTTACAACTTCCAGATTACTCTATTTGAACCAAAGGATCACAAAATGACCTTGGTTTTCCTAGACCAAAAGTAATTCCGTCAGTTTTATTTATTTAGAGTTAACAAAAAAAACTCCCTCGTCTGACGAGGGAGTTTTTTTTGTATTTTATTTAAAAAGTATTTATTAGACTTCTTTGTCCTCTGGATTTTC
>DATDUL010000028.1:0-2157 GCA_036517715.1 Minisyncoccota bacterium | reverse complement strand
GCCGGAGAAGAAATAAAAGTTAAAGCCAAGGTAGTGAACATCATGTGTTACTCGGGACACAAAGATTCAGATGCACTGATTAATTTTGTGGAAGAAATGCAAGAAACTGTCAAAAAAGTTTTTGTGGTTATGGGTGAACCGAAGTCTTCTTTGTTCTTGGCGCAAAAACTGAAAGACAACCTAGGCCTTGAGGCTGAGACACCCAGCATGGGGGACAGTGTTACTTTGGAGTTGTAAAAGTAATATAATAAAGAAATGGATATTTCAAAAACAAATCCGCACGAGAAGCACGGACATCAACAGCTCAAGATCTGCGTCTCGGGCGCAGCGGAGACTGGACACTGTGGTATTGATGCGCTCGACAAAGCTAAAGAGCTCGGCCGAGAAATTGCATTGTCTGGTGCGGTGCTACTGACCGGTGCAACGACAGGGTTTCCGCTGTGGGTGGCTATGGGTGCCAAGGAAGCGGGTGGGTTTGTCATCGGCTTCTCACCAGCAGCAAATGAACGCGAGCATGTGGAGATATACAAACTACCACTTGATTATACGGACTTGATCGTCTATACCGGCTTTGGTTACCCTGGACGGGATCTACTACTGACTCGCTCTGCTGACGCCGTTATCTGCGGTTGTGGACGTATTGGCACCATACACGAATTTACCGTGGCTTTCGAAGACAGGAAGCCTATAGGTATCTACAAGGGTCCATGGGAGATGGGGGACGAGCTTGAAAACATATTAGAGAAAAGTCACCGCACTGACGACAAGATAGTTGTTAGCGACGACGCCAAGAAAATAGTAGGAGACCTAACAGCTTTTGTTAAACAGAATAAAGTATCAGAATATAAAATAACTAATTAAAAAACCCTCGTCTGATGAGGGTTTTTTAATTTGAGTTTATTTTAATTTCGCTAGAACTCTTTTGAATGTTTCTGGAGAATTCTCGGCCAAGTCGGCTAGAATCTTGCGGTCGAGGGCGATGCTTTTCTTCTTCAAAGCGTCTATTAGCTTGGAGTAGGTGAGACCACTTTCACGAGAAGCTGCGTTGATCTTTAGGTTCCATAGCTTTCGGAAATCAGCCTTCTTGTCTTTGCGGTGAGCGAAAGCGTAGGTACCAGCGTGGAGTAGGCCTTCTTTAGCCTGACGCTCCTTGGTACTACGGCCATGACGGAAACCTTTGGCCTGTTTTAAGATGCTTCTCCTTCTTTTTAATGCGTGTACTCCTTTTTTGACTCTTGTCATGGTATCTTCTTCGTAGTTTTAACTAAATGGTAATAAGTGACTCTTTGGCTTGTTCTTCATTTTGAAGTTAACGCCTTTTTTGCCGGCCAACTGTGATCCACGTGATTGCTTGGCATTGAAATGGTTGAAACCAGGCTTGCGACCGATTAGTTTGCCATTCTTTGTTAGCTTAAGTCTTTTGGTGTATGACTTGTTTGTTTTCATCCTGTACTAAAATTTAATAATAAATTATTTTGCTTTTTCTATTGCTACCGCAAGTCCTTTTGGACCTCTTTTGTAATTTTCCGATATTTTGTAGTTCCCAGTAATCAAATGTAGTACTCGGTCGAGGCGTTCCCGGAGGAATTTGTCGTCCATATACTTGGCTCGGCCGGCTAGGAAAAGTTCTATCTTTATCCTGTGTCCTTCCTCAAGCCATTTCGAAGCTGTTTTTGCTTTAAGTCCCAAATCGTGGTCGCCAGTACCTATTTTAATCTGGATAGATTTGGTTTCGGTTGGTTTAGAGCCCTGTTTGGTTTTCTTTAACTTCTTACTCTGCTCGTACTGATACTTGCCGAAATTCATAATTTTCGCCACTGGCGGGTTGGCCATAGGAGAAATTTCAATCAAATCAAGCCCTGCTTTCTCGGCTTCCATCAAGGCCTCCTTGAGGCTCAAGACGCCGAAATTTTCATTATCAGCACCGATGACCCGCAGTTCTGTTGCCCGTATTTGATTGTTGATTCGTTCACGCAAGTTAATAGCTAAAGCTAGGTAGATATTAGCCTAACTTTGGGTGAAAGTCAACCCGGATAGTGAATTTTGGCGATGCGCAAAGCGCGTCTGAAAGACGTCGCCAAAATCTACTACCGGGTCAACATTAACTTTAGGAACTCATTTCTTTGATGATTTGGTCCATCAGGAGGTGAGCGGGGA
>DATDUL010000027.1:0-6025 GCA_036517715.1 Minisyncoccota bacterium | reverse complement strand
ATTGTTTACAGAATGTTTTATAATTATACCAAATGATGATTATTAACACTATACTTGATTTTCTGTTCCCCCTTCGGTGTGTGGGTTGCCGAGAATCCGGTAGCTACCTGTGTGATAAATGCTCGCTCGAGATACGTAAGGCCGAGCGTGAAAATTTGGAATGGATCTACTCGCTGTATGATTACCGGGACCCAGTCATCAAAAAAGCGCTGTGGCTCCTGAAGTACAAAAACAAAAAACCAGTGGCTGAAACCTTTGCTAGGTTAGTGTACGGAATAATGCTTGAAGAAATATCTGAACTGGTGGTGATGAAAAACTGGCAGGACCCCGTACTCGTACCAATTCCCCTTTCCAAAAGGAGACTCCGCGAACGTGGCTACAACCAAACAGAACTCATGGCAAAAGCTATTGTAAAACTAGATCAAAATCAAAACTTTAAATTAGAAACCACGTGGCTCAAAAAAACAAAAGAAACACCTCGCCAAGCTCACATCAAAAACAGAAATGAAAGACTAGCGAATCTAAAAGGTAGCTTTGAAGTTAATCCGGGAATAGATATTAAGGGCAGAAACGTAATTCTGCTGGATGACGTCACGACTACCGGGGCTACATTGTCGGAGGCCCGCAAGGTACTGAAAAGTTCTGGCGCCCGGGACGTGGTGGCTTTTACTTTGGCACACTAACATTCGTGATTACTGGCAACTAGGACCGAATTTTTGAATACGCTGTGTCTCGTCACCAAAAGGTCCAGCCTCGGCTGTATATACATAACCCGCAGAATCTATCGCCACATCGCGAGGAGAAGGAAAAGCACTGTTAGTATTGGTTTCCCACTTAGTTATGAAATTTCCATTGGAATCAAATTTCTGAATTCCATTCAAAGCAAAACTCACAGCATATATATTTCCTGCGCTATCAATACCTAAACCTGTAGTGCTGGAAAGTTGACCGTCTCCATTACCGGGTATACCTATCTGGCAACCCGAAGTGCAAGTTTCTAATTGGTCTAAACCATCTTTTACTCCCCAGCCCCACATAAACTGGAAAACTCCATTGGAATCAAATTTTTGGATTCTATTCTGTGCATCATTAATATAAACATTTCCAGCAACATCAGTAACCATGCCGTACGGACCAGCAAACTTTCCTTCTATAGTTCCAGGACCACCAAATTTCAACAGGTAAGCACCGTTTGAAGTAAACTTTTTAACATCCACATTACCTCCTACTTCACCCACATACACGTCCCCGTTTGAATCAACAGAAATACTTACAGGAGAATCTAGCTGACCAACTCCAGAGCCAGGTATACCAATCTGGCAACCAGAAGTACAAGTTTGGAGCTGGTTCGCACCATTATCAACTCCCCAACCCCACATCATTTGAAAAACTCCGTTTGAGTCAAACTTTTGAATACGATGAACTCCGTCAGCTACGTATATATTCCCTGCTCCGTCAAAATCCATGTCTTGGGGATAAATAAACTGACCTTCAGCTGTACCGAAAGTACCAAATTGAGAAATATAGTTACCATCAGAATCAAATTTTTGAATTCTACTGTTATCCACATCAACTATATATATGTTGTCAGCTGAATCAACGACAATGCTTTGAACATTATGGAATTGACCATCACCATCTCCTAGTTCTCCCCATTTCTTAATGAAACTATATGCTCCACCAGAAGTACAAGTATTTCTAAAGTTACAAATCACGGTCTCGTTTGGAGCCACATTAATATTTGCAACCGAACCATTAGTCGTGGTGTCTAGTGTTGGATCGGCACAAGTCAAAAATGTTGTGTAGCCCGGAGTTGCCTGTTCGGTAACAGTATAGTTACCACCAGAGATAGGCAAATCAAAAGTTATAGTGCTCGGCAAAGTTGGATCATTGTCGTGGTCTAGTAAAAAATTTAGACCAAAACTTCTCGTGAAAGTAAAATCAGTAATGTCTGGAAAAGGTATAACATATTTATTTATAATAATGTGACTGCATGGCACCGCAAATTCTTGAATTCGATTGTTGCCGGAGTCTGCCACATACACAACATTATTTTTACCGACTACAACACCTCTCGCGTTTTTAAGCTCTCCATTACCTATACCTTCGACTCCAAATTTAGTTATAAATCCACCACCTGAATCAAATTTCTGTATTCGGTTGTTAACAGAATCGACTACATATATGTCGCCATTACTGTCAGCAGAAATACCATAGGGTAAGTTGAATTGACCGTTTCCGTTTCCAGGAGTCCCCCATTGTGCGATATATACACCAGCTGCACTGAACTTTTGTACACGATTATTCAAGTTGTCGGTCACATAGATATTGTCAGCAGGGTCAACAGCTACCCCATAAGGATTTTTGAATTTGCCATTACCTACACCCAGACCGCCAAACTTGGTTATATAAGTTCCAGTGGAAGTAAATTTCACAACTCTGTGGTTGCCACTATCTGTTATGTAAACATTATTTGCGGAGTCAGTAGCGACGTCATTTATTGTTTTACTGAATTTACCGTTTTCTGCCCACACCGGTCCCCACTTTAAAATGAAAACTCCATCTGCTGTGAATTTTTGAACACGCAGGTTACCTTTATCAACAACATATACATTATCTTCTGAATCAACAGTTATACCAGCGGGAGTGTTGAACTGTCCATTTAACTTACCTAGTGTTCCCCACTGGG
The DNA here is from genome assembly GCA_036517715.1 of Minisyncoccota bacterium. Lineage (GTDB taxonomy): Bacteria > Patescibacteriota > Minisyncoccia > Phycocordibacterales > UBA9973 > UBA9973. Next base: position 3,336 of record DATDUL010000027.1, on the reverse strand, counting down.
TAATATAATTCCCGGTTGCATCAAATTTCTGAATTCGATGATTTCCAGGATCTGAAACATACACATTTCCCAAAGAGTCAAAAGCAGTATCTAAAGGAGTATTAAATTGACTGTTACCTAGTCCTAGTGTCCCCCACTGACCAATGTAACCATAGTCTGTAGCAAGGCAACTGGAAGGTGCAGAATTAGGAGCTGGTAAATCACCCCCGTCTGGAGCATTAGAAACCAGCCCTTTTAGTTCGGACCAAAAAGAACCAAAGACAGATGCCGTCTGTGTATTACCTACATCTTTTTTTGATATCACATTGGTAATAGACACACCTGCTACTAAAATAAAGAAAAAGGCTACTGCTACGATTCCAATATGTTTAAGATTTCTTTGCATAAAGTTAAGCGAGAAAAACTGTTATGTTAATAACATTATTGTATAACAAGTATTATAAAAGCGCCAAGAATAAGAATTGGTTTAGCTCTCTGGGACGATCTCTGGCTCGGGTTCAATCTGTCCCGAAAGAGGTTTGAGTTCAGAAATATTTTTTTTCTCAACAGAAAATTCTCCTAGGAATTTTATAAATTGTTCTTTGGCTTCTTTCTCCCCCATTTCAGAAGGCTTCTCTAGCACACCAGTTACTGGCAATTTCTCGAAATGTCCGCGGATTTCTCCATCTCTGTAAACACGTAAAAAATATTCTTCATGATTATCGGTTATCTTGCACCAAGAAAGGACGATCTCCTTGTCTTTCACTTCTTTATCGCACCCGCCGAAACCCCATTCACTGTGTAAATAAAGTCGCAGGTCCTCGAGAGTTTTGCCCGAAGCAAACCAACCAACATGGTACGGCCTACGTCCAGGGCTTTTCATCAGACCGGCCCTCTGTAAATATTTTTGTATTTTTTTGAAAAAGCTGTTACAGACTTTTTGCCATTTGTTGTTTTTTCGATCTTTTTCCATATGCCAGATTATAACATACAAATTGAAAGGCCCGAGGATTAACTTCCGGGCCTTTTTGCGTTTCTGTCCTCCCACCATTGTAGGAGAAAAGTAGTTGCCAGTCCTAATCCAATCAGGATTGGAAACCAATAAATTCTGTTCATGTTCATTCAACTTTCTTTTCGTGATTTGTCTCTATGTTTTTTCTATATCTTTTTAGGCCAAAGTGACCCCCTATGGCGCAAAGCGCCAAAAATGCGAAAAAAGCAAGTGCTTTCATAACTGTTGAATTTAAAAAAAATGAAAAAAGAAGTGAGAATTTACTGATTTATAACACGATATTTAGATTAATTCAAACTTGGCGGATGGGGTGGGATTCGGTCACGGATATTTTTCTGCTGAAAAATTCCGCTACCCCGCCTCGCGCCGTCGCGCTCCGGCTTTCTCATCCACCACATTCACGCAATGATGAGCCACTCGAATGTCGTTCAGACATTCTCGCGGTTCATTGCGGATGGGGTGGGATTCGAACCCACGGTCCTTTTTACAGGACGGCGGTTTAGTAAACCGCTGCCTTAAGCCACTCGGCCACCCATCCGTTGTCCCAATATACAACAAGATGTGTTTTTTACAAAGGCAAAAGGATGAGACATGAATTCAAGTTTTATACTTCAATAAACCGGCTTGGTAATAGCTAAGGTGTTGAAACGGCTAAGCAGGTATGGAAGAACTCCCTGATCGAGAAAAACTTCATATTAGCAATTTCTTAAACAGAAGCCTGGACTCATACACTGAATTCGAAGAAAAATGGATACATGTGTTGGTAAAATTTTTAACCAAGTACCTAGGTACTTTAAAGTTTTTGAGCATAGTGTGTGTCTTTGTTGTGTTATGGATAACAGTAAACACAGGAGCTATTGGTAGTGTACTTATATTCGACCCGTACCCTTTTCATAAATTCATAATCATCACTGAATCATTCGCAGTTATTTTAGCTATCATAGTCCTCATAAACCAAAACCGAGAAGCTAAAATCACCGAGGTTCGTCAGCAAATGGATTTCGAAATAAATGTTCGAGCCGAGAATGAGATTACAAAAATTTTACACATGATTGAAGAAATACATACAGAATTAGAAATTTCTAAAGTGGACAAAGAATTAGAACAAATGAAAGAAAAAATAGTCATCTCTGATATCAAAGAAACGGTAGAACAGATGATCGAAGAAAAAGACAATACGAAAGGTATCACCTAAACAGGAGGTTATTTTTCAATGTAATGATTAGTTTCTCGGCTCGGCTGTATTAGTGCAGGTTTTATTATCAATTTTTAATTACATCCGCCTAGGCTAAAGCTTCGGCGAGACAAAGAACTTTATGGGAATTATAATGTGGATTATATTTGGTGGTTTGGTTGGGTGGGTAGCATCGCTTATTATGAAGACCGATGCACAGCAAGGAATTCTCCTTAACATCATCGTCGGAATAATTGGCGCAGTTTTGGGTGGATGGATCATGGGTGAACTCGGAGCACAAGGAGTAAGAGGGGTTAGTTTATACAGTTTCCTAGTAGCTTTACTAGGCGCAGTAGTTTTGATTTTTATAGTCAAAGCGATACGAAGAGGGTAAAAAATATTTTTAGGGAGAACAAAAACACGAAACTGTGCGACAGCACAGTTTCGTGTTTTTGTTTTTAGGTGTGTTGTATTGGGGTAAAATGAAAAAAAAATCATTGTGTGCTAAAGTGGTTGTGTTTAGCAGTGCACACAAAGGAGCTGTGGGAGAGTGGTCTAATCTACCTCTTTGCTAAAGAGGCAGGGGGTAAAACCCCTCGAGGGTTCGAATCCCTCCGGCTCCGCAATGATCCGCGAGAAGATCTGAACGACCTTCGAGCGAATCATCATTGCGTGAAGGCGGTGGATGAGAAAGCCGGAGCGCGACGGCGCGAGGCGGGGTAGCGGAATTTTTCAACAGAAAAATATCCGTGACCGAATCCCTCCGGCTCCGCCAAAAATAATGTATAATACCCTCTAATGGATACAACCGAAGAAACAAATAATAAAACAGACATGGACCTGACGACACTTGATTTGAAAGGACTGCAAGAAGAGTATTTGAAACTGAAAGAACTGTCTTCAGTAAAATCCGACATTGTTTCTATCGCTGCGCATCAAATCCGTACTTCCCTCTCTGCTATGAAATGGATCATCAAAATGTTCCTAGATGGCGATGTAGGCAAGATGACTCCCGAGCAGGAAAACCTGATGCGTAAAGCCTACGAAGGCAACGACCGAGCCATCGGCATAGTCAGCGAATTACTTTTGGTAAACAAAACAGAAGCCATCCTCGACAAGCAATACACATTTGCAAAAGTAGACCTGGCTGAACTCATAAACAGCGTCCTGT
>DATDUL010000026.1:0-5800 GCA_036517715.1 Minisyncoccota bacterium | reverse complement strand
ATTTCTACGTCGGCTACGGACACAAATCCATCGGCGACTGCGGAACTGTTTCTATTTTCATCGAAGGAGTTTCCATGCTCACCGCCAAAGCTATCCAAGACTGGGCACTTTATTCCGGCCAAGAATCCTCCACTCGATATATTGATTTCCAAATTCAACCATTCAAGAATCCTTTGGGAACCAAAGAAGGTGAAGAAATACTGGAGAGTTACAGAAGTTTCTATATCGAAGCAATGGAACCAACAGTAGAATATCTAAAACAGCAGTTCCCTATCGGCGCCGACGAGAAAGAAAGCATCTACAACAAAGCCATCAATGCCCGAGCCTTCGACATCTTGCGAGGATTCCTACCGGCTGGATCGACCACAAACCTGGCTTGGCATACCAACCTACGCCAAGCAGCGGACAAGATTGCCCTTATCCGTCACCATCCCCTACTAGAAGTCAGGAACACAGCAGTAGCAATAGAAGAGGCCTTGTTATTAGCATTTCCAAATTCTTTCGGACACAAACACTACGATGCTACCGAAGCCTACAACGAGTATTGGATGAAAAACGATTATTATTATCACAAGGCTGATTCTCAAGAATTTAAATTAGTTAGCAATGCAATAGACACCAACCTCTTGCAAAAAGAAACTTTAGAAAAGAGACCGCTAAAAACCGAACTTCCACGCCACTTGGCCGAAGCGGGTAATTTGCAGTTTGAGTTTCTACTTGATTTTGGTTCTTTCCGCGACCTGCAAAGACACCGTGCGGTGACTCAACGCATGCCACTACTTACCATGGATATTGGTTTTGAAAATTGGTATTTGGACGAACTTCCAGAAACATTGCAAGACAAAGCAAAAACATTTTTAAAAACACAAGAACAAAAAGTTAAAGCGCTCGAAGTTTCAAAAGAAGAAAGGCAATACTATGTCGCCATGGGATACAAAATTTCAAACAGACTGACCGGGAATCTGCCGGCGTTGGTATACCTGGCGGAACTGAGGGCTACCCAATTCGTGCATCCAACGCTCCGCAGAAAGGCCAAAATGCTAGCAGATACATTGTCAGAGCTTTTCGGTAAATCAGGCCTAGTGATGCATTTGGATCCGGAGATAGATCGCTTTGATATCAAACGCGGAGAGCATGATATTGTGCTGAAATAAATAATATGCCAGACTTGTACCATGATACTCTCAGATAAAAAAATCTTAGCCGAAATTAAAAAAGGCAGTATAGTGCTTAAACCATTTAATATAGAAAACATGGGTGGTAATTCTTATGACGTACACCTGTCTAAGCATTTAGCTCAGTATGTAGACAAGACCCTTGATGCCAAAAAACACAACAAAATAAAGCATTTTGTAATTCCCAAGAATGGTTATGTTTTGAAACCAGGACAACTGTACCTAGGATCTACAGAAGAATACACCGAAACACATAAACATGTACCCTTTCTCGAAGGCAAATCTTCTACTGGAAGGCTCGGCATAGATATCCACGCCACAGCTGGCAAGGGAGATGTAGGGTTTTGTGGATATTGGACACTGGAACTTTCTGTTTCAAAACCGGTTAGAGTCTATGCTGGTATGCCAGTGGGTCAAATGATTTATTATGTTGTCGACGGCAAAGCAGAAAGACTTTACGGCAAAAAGAAAAATCCAAAATACGCCAACCAAGAACACTTACCCAAAGAATCCATGATGTGGAAAAATGAATTCTAAAATCGGTTACAACTAAAAAAAACCAAAGATAGAAAATTTTCGAATGGTCTGGCGATTTCACCCGAGGACCTGAGAAAATTTTACTAGCTTTGGTTTTTTATTTTTTGAGTTTCTAGACTACCTCAATACCCATACTTCGAGCAGAGCCGGCGATGATGGCTATCTTACCTTCGTCGTCTTTAGCGTTTATGTCAGTACCTTTGAAATTCGCAATTTCTAGAGCCTGTGCCCGAGTGATCTTGCCTACTTTGGAAACTGCATTCTTGCCTGAGCCCTTAGCTATGCCAGCAGCCTTGAGGATGAGTCCTGTTGCTGGAGGAGTTTTAACTATGAAATCATAACTGCGGTCATCAAACACAGAGATAACTACGGAAACCACGTGTCCTGCCATTTTTTGGGTAGCAGCGTTGAACTTGGTAACGAAGTCACCGATGTTAATACCTGCCTGTCCGAGTGCAGGACCGAGCTTTCCAGCTGGAGTTGCTTTACCAGCCTCTATCTGTAATTTAATTTTTTTTGTTACTTTCTTTGCCATATCTTTTTTGTTACTTTTTAAATCTGTTACCTAATTTAACTTAGAAGCGAGTTAAATTATTTAATATTTATATTTTCTTAACCTGCAAGAAATCTAATTCTACAGGGGTTTCTCGTCCGAACATTGAAACCAATACTTTAACCTTACCTCGTTCAGTGTCTACAGAGTTTACCTTGCCTTCCAAATCTTTAAAAGGTCCGTCGGTGATAAGTACAGATTCGTCGATAGCCAGGTCGATGTTGTGTTTAGCTTGACCACCTTCCATTTTGCGGAACAAGTAATCTACTTCTTCTTTGGCTAGAGGCACTGGGTTAACCCCCGCACCCACGAAGCCTGTTACTCGAGGAGTGTTGCGGACAACATACCAAGAATCATCAGTCACAATCATGTCCACCAATACATAACCTGGATATATTTTTTCTTCTACTTCCACGCGCTTGCCGGCTTTGATCTTGATTTTTTTCTCAACTGGTACGATCACGTTGAAAATCTTCTCGTTCATACCCAGAGATTCAATACGCTGTTTGAGGTTACGCAAAACCACATTTTCATACCCTGCATAGGTGTGGATAGCATACCAATTCCTCTTTCCTTGTTCTTCTTGTTTTGCCATTGTTAAAAATTAAAAGAAAATAATTTGTTTAAGTCCGAGTGAGAATAGGAAGTCGAACAATCCCAAGAAATACGCTACCAACACAGAAAGCACTATCACGACGATGGTGTAAAGTATGGTTAGTCTGCGAGTAGGCCACACAACGTGCTTAAGCTCAGTCTTTGTTTCTTTAAAAAATTCAGTTATTTTTGACATTTTTTGATTTTTTCTATTTAAAAAGCCCTTCGCAGGGCTCTTTAAATATACTCTTTTTCCTGGAATTAGTCAACCCGGGTAACGGATTTACTTAATTTCGTAGGTTATGGTTACGTCAGATGAGATTGTGTTTTCACCCTTTGGTATTTGTGGAGCTGGAGCAGATTCTGCTACGGCATCGAAAGCCATGGCTCCTTTGGCATAGTATATAGGGTAACCTCCAGAATTTTCATTGAAAGAAGTTACATCCCCTAGCCTTACTCCCAAGTCGCGAGCTAGGACTTTTGCCTTTTCGCGAGCTTCTTTGATAGCTTCTTTTCGTGCTTCTGCTTTGAGTCCATCTTCATCGTCGATGGTCATGGTAGGTCCGGACATGTTGGTTACCCCAAAGCCATTGATACCGTCGAGGACTTTAGACAAATTGTCGTCTATCTTTCTGATTTTTACAGTTATGCTTTGAGACACTGTGTAGCCGATGATTTTTGCTTCAGCTTGAACACAAGGTAGCATTCCTTCACTGTAGTAAGGTGGGCAAGGTTTTCCTTGTGAATACTTAGGGTAAGAATTGTAACCTTCGGTCTTGATATCCTTATCCTCGATACCTGCACCTTTCAAAAACTCTAGCACCTTCTTAATTTTTGTATTTACTTCGTCGCTAGCTGCTTTCTGAGTAGGCTTACTGTCTTCTACGGTAAAGTATACAGTTGCCAAGTCTGGAGCTGCATTTACTTCCCCATGACCAGTTACCGTAATAACGTTTTGATTAACCTCGCTATCTTTATCGTCTGACAGAAGCATCAATCCTTTGATGCCAAAGTAAAAACAAAGTATAACTACCAAGGCCAAAACAGCCTTGAACATCTTTTCCTTTTTTGCTGGTTCTAAATCTATCATATGTTTTAAATTTAATTGTTAATAGAAACTAACTCAACATCAAAAACCAAAGTTGAATTTGGAGGGATTGGTCCGACGGCTTGCTCACCATAGGCGTACGCTGGCTCTATTTCGAGAGTACGCTTCTCGCCTACTTTCATGCCTACGATTGCATTATCCCAACCTTTGATAACTTCACCTGCGCCCAGGTTGAAAGTAAATGGTTCGACGTGATTGAATTTAGGATCAACATTCGAATCAAAAACTGTGCCATCAACCAAACGGCCGGTGTAGTTCATGGAAACTCGGTCACCTGCTTTGGCTACTTCACCAGTACCTTCTTGTAATACTGTCATTTTTACTCCTTCTACTTGCATAACTTGTTCTTCTTCTGGCACCTTGCCCTTCCCGGCCATATAGACGAGACCGGCAACCACCAAGATTACTATTAATACCCACAACCACATTTTGTTTTTCATGTATTTTGAAATATTTAATTAATAAAACTCTAAGTAGTATAACCTCAAACCAGGTTTTTACAAAACGAGAGAGACCACCACAAAAATACTAACGAGAGACATAACCAGGAAGGTAAACCACCCTACTATGTTGGTAATTCGGTTGTTTTTATAACCATTCATAATATTGCTATCGCTACTGATTCGAAGAATGAAAAATATCATGATCGGAGAGATGATGCCATTTAACACAGCCGAATAAATCAAGGTTTTGATCGGATGGAGCCCAATGAAATTAAGTCCGATACCTAGTAACATCGCTACTATTATGACTCCATAAAAAGAATAGGCTTGTTTAAAATTCAAATACAGTCCCTCCTTCCATTTGAGCGACTCAGACACCGCGTATGATGCTGACCCGGCCAAAACAGGTATGGCCAGAAGTCCGGTACCGATAATACCTAGAGTAAAAAGAAAATATGAAAAATCACCAGCAAAAGGTCGCAGGGCCAAGGCTGCTTGTTCAGCAGATTCAATATTTGTAATTCCATTTTTAAATAACACCGCTCCACAAACCGCAATAATAGAGAACATAACCAGGTTAGAAACCAGAGCACCGGACCATACATCCAGACGCATATCGTTTATTTCCTTTTTACTCACATTCAGTCGACGAGATTCTTCGGTGGTTTCACCTTTCATGATTTGCTCCTCTACTTCTACCGAGGTTTGCCAGAAAAACAAATATGGGCTGATGGTTGTACCCAAAACCGCACAAATCAGAACGATCTCATCTCGGCCAAAATTCATGGTTGGAATTATTGTGTGATACAAAACATCACTCCAATCTATCGCGAGGGTGAGGGCGGATAGCACATAAGTGAATAAAGCGAAGGTTAGATATTTTAAATATTTAGAATATTTTTTATAGGGAATGAAAACTTGCAGTAAAAGAGACAGGATGGCAAAAAGTATTACCAACAAAGGAAAAGGTGCTTTGGGAAACAACAACTCTGTGGCTTTGCCCATGGCACCCAAGTCAGCTCCGATATTAAACACGTTGGCAAACACCAAAAGAAAAGTACAGAGGTACAATGCTGTTTTTGAATAATGCCTTTTTATATTTTCAGCCAAACCTATTCCGGTGACTATGCCAATACGCGCGCACATTTCACTAACCACCCCCATCAGCGGAAAAGAAAACAGTGACAGCCAAGCAAAAGAAAAACCGTGCGAAGCACCAACCTGCGAATAGGTAGCTATACCCGACGGGTCGTCGTCAGCGGCACCGGTAGTGAGACCGGGACCCAAAGCTTTCCAATATTCTTTAACTCTATTTCGCATTGTCATTCAATTATAAGCATCCGAACAGAAATTAACAATGCATCTAAAGTATTTGATAAAAAAACTAAAG
>DATDUL010000025.1:0-3369 GCA_036517715.1 Minisyncoccota bacterium | reverse complement strand
GTTGATGACGATGCCATGACCTTTCAAATAAACTAGGGTGTTAGCAGTACCTAGGTCTATCCCAATATCATTTGAAAAAAGTTTATATAGTTTTTTAAACATACTAGTACGACTTGGCAAAAATAACCCTTCCTTTCGACGGCCTACCTGTCTTTATACATTTTCCGTCTTCCTCAATCTGGTTAAAAGGAATACATCGTATAGTTGCTGCTGTTTCTTTTTTTATCTCAGCTTCTACTTCTTTGTCTCCACACCAGTGAGCAAGCACAAAACAACCCTCTTCGATTGCTGTTCTGAAATCCTCCCAGGTATCTACAGTGCGAGTCTTTTGTTTTTGATATTCTAGGGCTTTAGCGAAAAGGTCTTTCTGGATTACTTCGAGATCATTTTTTACCGTTGAAGTTATTTCTTGCATTGAAACATCTTTTTTCTCTCCGGTATCTCTCCTAACAACCACTACCTTATCAGCGGCCAAATCTTTCGGTCCAATCTCAACACGTATTGGAATTCCCTTCTTTTCCCATTCAAAAAATTTCTCACCTGGTCGCAGGTTGTCTCTTTTGTCTACTTTTACTCGCAAGCCTTCGGTTTTCAACGTCTCGGAAATTTTTTCAACACTTAACAGAACTTGAGGGAAAGCTTCGTTGCCTTGGCCAACAGGTATGATAACTATTTGTGTAGGAGCTAATTTTGGTGGAAGCACTAATCCTGAATCATCACTGTGAGTCATTATCAAACCCCCAATTACTCTTGTAGACAGTCCCCAGCTTGTTTGCCATCCATACTGCGTATGTTCATTTTCATCTAAAAACTTTACATCAAAAGGTTTAGAGAAGTTTTGTCCTAAATTGTGGGAAGTCGCAAATTGCAACGCTTTACCGTCCTGCATCATGGCTTCAACTGTATATGTTTTTAGTGCTCCGGCAAATTTCTCAGACTCGGACTTCATTCCTGGAATTACTGGTACGGCCATAAAGTTTTCGGCAAAATCTCTGTATATTTCCAACATCATTCGAGCTCGATCATCTGCTTCTTGTTCTGTTGTGTGAACAGTGTGACCTTCTTGCCAAAGGAATTCTGTTGTTCTTATAAAAAGTCGAGTTCTCATTTCCCAGCGGACAACATTTGCCCACTGATTTATAAGAAGTGGTAAGTCTCGGTATGAGTGTATCCAGTTAGAAAAAACTTCGTACATTATAGTTTCTGAAGTTGGTCGCACAACCAGAGGTTCCTCTAGGAGTTTGCCTCCAGCGTTGGTGACCACAGCGAGTTCAGGTGAAAAACCTTCCACATGGTCAGATTCACGACGAAGCAACTTCTCTGGAATGAATAAAGGAAAGTAGGCATTTTCAACACCGGTCTCTTTTATCTTTTTATCTAAAAATTGTTGTACATTTTCCCAAAGTGCGTAACCATTTGGACGTATTATCATGCAACCTTTAACCGGAGAGTGCTCGGCCAACTGGGCGGCGTCTATAACATCCGTATACCACATTGAGTAGTCTTCTGACCTTTTGGTGATCTTTTTGACTGCCGATTTATCATTTGAATCTTTGATATTATCCATATAGCTCATACTAACTCAAATCGCGGTTAAGGTCAAAAAACAAAGGGTTGGGACTGGGGGCATGGGTTGCAAAAAGGGGTAGTTTTTGCTAGAATGCTTCGTATGCAAAAAACTGAAAAAAGCAAGACAGATGGGGGCGTTGTGGAGAAGATGTTTGAAGCCGGAGTCCAATATGGCTTTGGTAAATCTAGGCGTCACCCTTCAATGTCACCTTTTATTTATACAACCAAGAACCGCACAGACATCATCGACCTTGAAAAGGTAGACGCGATGCTGGACGAAGCAAAAGCCTTCTTGGAAACCCTCGGAGCCAAAAGTGCGAACGTTCTACTAGTCGGTACCAAGCCTGAAGCCAAAGACGCTATCATCAAAATGGCTACCAGACTCGACATGCCGTACGTAACCGAAAGATGGATCGGTGGAACATTGAGCAACTTCGGTGAAATCAAGAAAAGAATCCTAGAACTTGAAAACTACCAGAAAAGTACTACTACTGGAGATTTGACCAAGTACACCAAAAAAGAAAGAGTTGTATTGGCCAAGAAAATGGAGAAGCTTGCTCGTTATTACCAAGGCCTTCTGTCCCTCAAAAAGGCTCCAGACGCATTGTTTGTGATTGATGCTAAAGCAGAACACATCGCAGTAACCGAAGCTGTCAAAGCTGGAATTCCAGTTGTAGCGCTTATGAATACTGACACTAATATCAAGAACGTTAAATTCCCTATCGTTGGAAATGACGCCGCTATTCCTTCAATCAAGTTTTTCACCGCAGTACTAGCGGAAGCTTACGAAGAAGGTAAGAATCAAACTAAAAAATAATCTAATAAAAAAAATGTCTACTCAAATAACAACAGAGTTGGTAAAGGAACTTCGTGATAAAACTGGCATCTCGGTTATGCAATGCCGAAAAGCCCTAGAAGAAGCCGAGGGCGATATGGAGAAAGCTATTGCAATACTCAAGAAATCTAGTGCATCTATCGCCGAGAAGAAAATGGGCCGTGATGCCAAGGACGGCGCTGTTGCTGTAAAAGTAGAAAATGGTAAGGCCGTTATGTTGGCCCTCCACTGCGAAACTGACTTCGTTTCCAAGAACGAGGACTTTACTAACCTTTTAAACACCCTACTTGAAAAAGCGGTAGCATCTGGAGTTGAGGCAGTAAAAGCAGAAGCCAAAGACCTGATTGACCCAATAATCCAGAAAACAGGTGAGAAGATAGAACTAGGAGAAATATATGTAATTTCAGGTGAGACCCTAGGTACTTATGTACACAGTGGCAAGAAGGCTGTAGTGGTATCTCTGTCTGGTGGTAATGCTGAACTCGCAAAAGACATAGCTATGCACATAGCTGCTATGCGACCTGAATACATCAAAGACGAAGAAGTAGACGCCGAGACAGTAAAGATGATGCGTGAGATCTTCGAAAAAGAGGTTGAGAACGTAGACAAACCAGCAGAAATAAAACAGAAAATGCTCGAGGGTAAAATAGCTACATACTTCAAAGAGAAAACCTTGATCAACCAGCCTTTCATCAAAGACGGTGACATGACTGTGGGTGCCCTACTGGCCAAAAACGGTGCTCAAATCAAAGAGGTTAAGACTTACTTTATATAAATCAAATGTCAGTTTTTTTGATATTATTTTTAATTTCGATTTTCGGCATTACCCTTCTTTTGGGTCGTAAAATGCTCGTACTTAAAAATACAGAGTACAGTGCCCCAAATGATTTTGATTTCTTGATCGAAGTTCCTGATTTCAAAGAGCTCAAAACTATCTTGCACCAGAAAAGTCGCCGGTATGGATA
>DATDUL010000024.1:0-5527 GCA_036517715.1 Minisyncoccota bacterium | reverse complement strand
ACGTGTTTTTTGCCATTTTTAGTGATTTTTTCTTGGACATGCAGAGCGTTGCCATAAAGCAAATGTGCCAGGTCTTTTACGACCTGTGGAGAAAAGTCAGGAAAAAAATCAGACATTATTCTTGCGATTTTTTCTCGGGCTTCTGTTTCAGAAAGTTCGGTGTTATACATGAGAAACGGTGTTTTATTTTGTGAAAAAGGACAGTATCAACTGCGCATTCTACAATACTTTCACAGAAAAAGCAAGCCCCTCGTTTTGCGAGGGGCTGGTCGATGATGCTTATTTAGAGTCTATCTGAGTAAACTTGAGAGTATTATAATTCACTACTCCTATTAGAGGTTCGGAGGACATGTATTGCTTTAACTCCGGTACTCGTTCATTGATTATCTTCATAGCAAAGTCAGCAAATGCACGCGCCTTGAACAGTGCTTGTTTGTATTCTACGTCAGCCTCATTACCATACGGGGCAGATGTCACCAATATCACTCCGTCTTCTTTTGCGATTCTCCCCTCTTTTATATTTGAAAGCAGAAGTTTCGAAGCAAGCTCTATCGGTTCACCAAGGTCAAAACTATACGGCCCGATGATGAGTGCTCGGTTTGGTAAATGAAGCCAGTTAAAACCTCGCCCGATAGCCAAAATCTGTTCTCGGTGTGAAGCATCCACTATCGGTCTGTTTGATTCAATAACTTCTTTGACATGGCGCTGATTGCCAACCAGTAGTGGTATGAGGTCCAATATCATTTGATCTTTCATGTTCGGATACAAAGATTGAACTTCAGCAAATAACGCATCCTCGGACATATCCAAATTTGCAGCGATATCTAGTATTTTGTCGTTCTGTCCGTGGAGAATCAAAGCCTCATCGTCTGTCTCTATACCAACCTGAATCGGATAGCACACATCCCCACTAAATGCATATTCAAAATCTGAAAGTAGTTTCTTGGTATGTGCTTTAGCTTTTACTATGTCATATCCAAACCCGGCACATCCACGATGTGGGTCACCCTTAGAAAAGTGGTAGGTTACAAGCATCAAGGAATCTCTGCCTCTACTCATAGAATATTCAACCCACTTGCGTAAAAGTGTTCCAAAATACGGCCAACCAAAGTCAAATTTACCCCCGATATTTCTATAAGGCTGAATAATACCCACTGGTATTTGGGTCATTACAGAAAGGTTCAACCTACCATCCATGCATTTGAGTGCACAGATCTCTGTCGGGTGCTTAGCACGGTATTGCATACGTGAAAGCGTGTGATTACAAAAAAGTTCGCTCTGCTCTCGATTTCTTTCTAATAAAAAATTAATTAGTTTTTGTGACATATCTATTATGTTAATTTTAATTCTATTTTCGACTTCCAGAAGAAGTAACCGATGATGATAAACGTTGTAAGCGGCGAAAGCCATTCTGGAATATGGAAACCAAAACTGTGCAGAATCATGATTACTCCGAGGACGAGTATAGAATACATGGCCCCGTTTTTCAAGTAGACATATTTCTTGATTCTTTCGATGTTCCTCAAAGTAAGTTCTCGCACCACCAAGGCACCAATACCGTTACCTATCAAAATCAGCGGCACCGAAAGGGTGAAGGCGAAAGCCCCCAGCACTCCGTCGATGGAAAAGGTAGTGTCAATAATTTCCAAGAAGAAAAGTTTCGATAAATCAGAATGCGCACTACCTAGAAGTTTCTTCTCCTGCTCCTCGGCATTTTGTTTGAATCCATGAGTTATGAAAAAAAGCGATGAGCCCACTATGGCTCCGAAGCCCATCATTGTACTTTCCCGGAGGGCAAACCAAGCAATAACAGCAAGCAATACAGATACCGCAGCATAGAACCAAACACCCTTGGACATGAAAAACTTTTCGGTTCGTGGAAGACCCAGTCTTTTATCTTCAAGGAAAAGCCAGTGCAAGAATAAAAACAAAAGGAATACTCCTCCCGCTACGAGAAGTATCGGAGCAGACTCTTTAATTGATTGTTGAACAAGCGGATCAGAACTCCAGGCTGCGGAAAGCACCTGCCCTGCCGAAAGAGAACTGTTGAAAGCCCAGATAATAGCAAAAGGTAAAACACCACGCACCAGGAAAACTGCAATAAACATACCCCAGGTCAAAAACCATCGGCGAGCCTTTTTGCCCATCGTACCCAAAACCTCCGCATTGATAATCGCGTTATCAACCGAAGAAATAGTCTCGAAAAGCACCAACCCTATAATTGTGAAAATTGCTGCAAGCATTGCTATATACTACATCTCTTTAGTAAATTTGCCAATTTTTGTACGTTTGATAGAGAAAGCTAAAGCTGGAGCGCCAAGTTTCTCGCCCAAGGAATTCGCTATCCCCCGCACATAGGTACCACTACCACACCTCACCTTAAAACTTCCAATAAAAAAATTACCTTCTTTTTTTAATTCTTTTTTCCAAATAGCTATAATTTCTTTCTGTCGAAAATCACCTCGCACCTTACTAACCCTTTTTTCTATATTTTCTAAAAGTTTCTCGCTGTTTATTTTTCTTAATTTCAAAAACTTTAAACTTTTGACATTTACTTCTCGCTCGGGAACCTCTACTTCCAAATCTTCCCTGCCGTATTCAAAAAGTGGTTTACCTTTTACAGTCTTCGAAGAATATATGGGATACTTTTGGATGAACTTGCCGGTGAAATATTTTAAATTTTGTTTTATCGCTTTTTCTAAATCTTGCCCGGACATTCTCACATTCTGCAGAATATGAGAATGTTGTATCTTTCCTAAAATATCATAAGTGTCTGTGGCGAAGCCGAACAAAACTTCGAATTCATATTCTTTGTCTAAGGCTAGATACTTTTCTTTGTTTTTACACTCTTCCCCTGCTAAAACCAACAACAACCCCGAGGCCATTGGGTCAAGCCGTCCGGCATAGGTCATGGGAACAGTTTTGTATACAGGGTGCTTACGGCGAAACACCTCTAGGGATTCTAGAGGTGTTTCGCCGTCTTTCTTTTTTAGAATTATTACTTGCTTCAAGATTATTTCTTGCCTTTCTTTGCTACCTTTTTTGCTTTAGGTTTAGTATCACGCATCAAAGCCTTCCAATGATTTTTGACTTCTTTCACTGCGTCTTCTACGTCCTTTTGATCCACGTTCTTTAACTTTGCATATTTAGAGGATACTTCGTCGACGATTTTGTGATAAACAGGCTCGGTGACTTCTTTTACGTTCTCTAACTTTTCGATCATCTCACCCTTCATCTTGATAGCCCAACCTTGGACCTTTTTTCTGTTTTTCTTGCCTTCTGGACCAAAAAGAAGATACGCTGCTGCCGACATAGCTGCCACACCTGCGCCTACTCCTATTGCCTTTACTACTCCATTCTTGTTGTTTGATTTACTTGCCATAAAAATTAAATTTAAACTAAATTACTAATACACTTATTATACCATTTTTAGGATGTTTTAGCTCCTTTCTTGGTTTTTTTTTCTGATTCTTTGGCTGATCTCCGTCGAGACGATTTCCCGAAGAAAAATCGAAAAAGTGGATTATTCATAAGCATATCTACCAAATCATCCAAATGCCCTGAAGCTTTGTCTACTCCCCGCTTTAGCGTGTCGGAAATATCACTGAAGTCCTTTAAAATACGAATCAGATAATACAGAGCAACTATAAAAAGTAAGGTCAAAATAACCGTCGCTATCGCACTGATGAAAAAGAATATGTCTGCCTGAACCAAGGTGTCCATGCCTATATTATAGCATTTTTAAAAGTATTGCGGAGGCGGGGGGATTCGAACTCCCGAGAGCCTTTCGACCCTGCCACCTTTCCAAGGTGGTGCACTAGACCGCTATGCGACGCCTCCAATAGAGTTCAATTTACTATAAAACCACAGAAAATGCTATATGAGATCCAACATCAAACCTTAATCAAACAAATCTAGTTGCGTGCCTAAATTTTTATTCTGATCAAAAGCTGAACGATCGTTATTGTCGGGTTCTGGTGGAGTTGACCTTTTGCCCCCAGGTCGCTCTTCGGTAGGAAATAAATGATCCCTATCGAAATTAATACCCACCTTTTCAGGTGGTACCCGTGCAGGGTTTTTACGAAAAAACTCCTGTTTACGTTTTCCTGCGTCACAACCGCAATAACCCATTTCACCACTTTCATACACTTCACCAGTGCCACCACAATGATTACATTTTACGGCTTCTGTAGTATTTGGTTTTTCTAAATTTGGTTCCATGACGCTATTTTAACATATTTTAAAAATCACAATATCTTCAAAAATTCTTCTTCGGTTAACACTTTTACCCCTAGTTTCTGAGCATTAACGAGCTTACTACCGGCCTCTTCCCCCGCTACTACATATGACGTGTTCTTTGATACAGACCCGGACACCTTACCACCTAACGCAATGATTTTTTCTTTGGCTATTTCGCGAGACATACCCGAGAGGGTCCCAGTGAGGACGAAGGTCATGCCAGTGAATTTTCCTGCCAGTTTCTTGTCTACTTTTTGAATGACTACCCCGTTTTGTTTTAACTTTTCGATGAAGTGTAAATTGTTTTTATCGGTAAAAAATTCATGCAGGCTTTTGGTAACCGCTGGACCAATATTTTCAATACTATCTATTTCTTTTTCCCATAGGTCCGACCTACGGGAAACTTCGAGTAGTTTATCTAAAGTTCCAAAATGGGTTGCTAAATCCCGCGCCGTTTCCTCCCCTACGTGCAGTATTCCGAGCGCCCAGAGGAACCTGGACAACGGAACCTTCTTTTTCATTTCTATTTCTTTTACTATGTTCTCTGCTGACTTTTCTCCGAACCTTTCCAGCGTTGCAATGTCTGCTTTATCTAGGGTAAAGATGTCGGCCGCGTCAGTAATGAGTCCTTCGTCTTTGAACCGTCGCAAGATCTTGGGCCCCATTTCGTAAATTTCAAACACTGAAACGAAATGCTCCAGGTATCTCTCGTTCTTTGCAGGGCACTTTTTGTTGGTGCAATAATAAGCAACGGATAGTGAGACAGGCTCCTCGAGGTCAGACCTCTTTGAATTCTTGAGGTCCGACCTCTTCCCGCCTGCTTCTTTCTTTTCAATTTTCTCTCCGCAGGTGGGGCATAGCTCTGGCATTTTAAATTTCTTCTCTTTGCCATTACGTAATTTTGTTAGCACTTCCACAACTTTTGGTATCACATCCCCTGCTTTTTCGATAACCACAGTGTCCCCTATTTTTACCCCCAGTCTTTCTATTTGATCGAAGTTATGTAGCGTTGCTTTGGAAACCGTCGAACCAGCAACGAGCGTAGGATTGAAAATCGCAAGCGGGGTTAGCACTCCTGTTCGGCCAACATTTACCCTGATATCCAGAACCTGCGTAGTAGCCTTCTCGGCTGGGTATTTAAACGCAGCCATATATCGAGGTGCTTTACCCACCACTCCCAAAACTTCTTGAACAGATAAATCGTCAACAGAAATAACTATGCCGTCAGTGCCATATGGGAAATCCGGTCTTATTTTTTCAAACTTGTTTATAAACGACCCTGCGTCTT
>DATDUL010000023.1:0-2486 GCA_036517715.1 Minisyncoccota bacterium | reverse complement strand
ACGGCATGCTCCGTGCCGATGCCCAGCTATCCAGCTTTGTACTTTCTTCGGGAGACAATAGTATTGGTTCTGCTACTTTCATGCAGAACATTATAAAGTCTCCCATTTATAAGTCAAACTATTTATGACGCACTACACTAGATTAGTAAAGGATGGCATCATTCGGAAAGTTGGGCGGGGATTGTTTGACTATCCCAAAACCAATCCCGTACTTGGGGGCGAGCTCAGCCCCGATATGTATCTTGCCGCAAAGGCGATTGCCAGGAAATTCAGGTGGACTATTCTTCCGTTTGGAAATTTGGCAGCAAACCGCTTAGGCCTATCTCAGCAGGTTCCGGCAAAGTTTATTTACTTATCGAATGGTCCTACAAAACAAACCAAGGTTGGCAAAAGAACTATCCATTTTAAGCACGCTCGCCCCAAGGAAATCTATGCTGACAGTGAAATTTCCGGGTTGATCGTTCAGGCACTCAGGTTTCTGGGTAAACGACTGGCAACTTCAGGTTGACTCTGCTGATGGCTGTATTGTTGAATTTGCATATCCTGCATCCCTGGAAACCGGGCTTGACTACATTCGTCCCCGTGTTATTCTGGAATTAGGCACACACACAGAACCAGTACCGAATGAAAACTATAACATCCAACCTTATGTAGCAGAGTATTTCCCAAATCTTTTTTCTCAACCAAAGTGCTCAATAGCAACCGTTGTTGCCAGGCGAACATTCTGGGAGAAAGCAACTATTCTTCATGCCGAATATTACAGACCTCTCGATAACCCCATGCTGTTGCGCTATTCGCGTCACTATGCTGATGTAGCCCAAATGGGCAAAACACAAATTGTTGATGAGGCATTAGAAGATATTAATCTGCTCAAAAAAGTAACAAATCATAAAGATATGTTCTACCATTGCGGATGGGCAAGATATGACTTGGCTGTACCCGGCAGTTTTCGACTAACACCGCCTCAAGAAAGACTTGCAGCAATAAGACGAGACTATCGTGACATGACTGCCATGTTTTTCAGTGAACCCCCAACTTTCGATGAAATTATGGAATTACTATCAGTACTGTCCCGTTAAAAGTCCTTTATTAACAATGAGTTATAAAATTCATAATTTTGTTTTGCGAAATTTCTTTGTTTTTGGCTTAAAAATGCGGTTTTTCAAATTATTGAAAAGGTGTTTCAAGAGCTTTTTGCAAGCTAAAATCGTTGATTTTGGCTCAATATAGGGCTTTTGCAACTGACCGTTTTCAAATCGATCCCGCTAAAATATATTTGTAACATTTTGTTTTTAAAGAGCTTATATTAACCACTGGCACGGTTAATGGGACAGTAGTGAGAAATTATACTGAACTATTCAAAATAATTTAGAGATCCTCATTTTTGACACAACTAATCGGGGTGACAGGACTTGAACCTGCGACCTCTTGACCCCCAGTCAAGCGCGCTAGCCAAACTGCGCCACACCCCGTACAAAGTAATTTTAATAGAATTTCTGGAAGAAGCCAAGTATTTTTTCCAACCTTTTACACGCATCCACGTCGTATACAGGAGTTTGCTTGTTTATTTTTTATTGTTTTTTCGGCTGGCTACCTACCTGGTGAATGCACAAAAACATTAAAGTATTGCACAAAATAACCATTGCAGCCTATGTCTTAAATTCTTATACTGGAAGTACTTTGCGGCATGATACTGCTTAGGATTCGGCGTAAATAGTTACTTATGAGGTATGGTATGATGAGACGAAAAAGAAAAGCTTTTACGCTTGTAGAACTGCTGGTTGTAATTTCGATAATAGCGTTACTTTTGAGCATTCTGATGCCGGCTCTGTCGAAAGTAAGGGACCAGGCCAGGACGGTCATTTGCAAATCCCGGCAGTCCCAGTGGGGGCAATACTTATTTTTATATGCCCATGATAATGATAATGAAATCCCTTTCATGCAGGCTAAAAACGAAAAGATTCTGTGGTATGACAAGCTGGGGGCTTATATATCTGACAAGAGGATTGATGATGAAGCAATCAAGGATGCCGAAGATAACAGCGTAAACGTCGCGGCAGTTTTCACCGCCAATTACTATTTAAAAATTCGCCAATGTCCATCCATGACCAAAACCAACCCGGTATATATCGGGCCAAACGCAACGACAAATCTAACCGCCAACATTCCGCCTTGCGCACCTTTTTATTGGGAAATTAACGTAAATACACCGGGAGGTGCCAATCCTCCACTAAAGATGAGCAGTATTCATCAGCCCGGCTCGGTGTTCGGTCTTCTAGATGTTTACAGTTGGTTTTTTCATTCTCCAATGATGCCGGGCGGCTATTGGAGTTTTCGTGCTGATTGTGATAAGGATGGACTGCCTGATAGTATTTTTAGAGTCGCTGAATTTGGCGAGTATCTAAAGTACAATGGCGCCAGACCCAGAACTCATTCCGACGGAGCCACTTTGTGGATGTTTGACGGGCATAGTGAATATCTTAAGT
>DATDUL010000022.1:0-2219 GCA_036517715.1 Minisyncoccota bacterium | reverse complement strand
CGACGTATTTCTTTGAAGCAAAGTCATCCCCTACCAAGACATCGCAAAACACCGGAACGAAGGATAACTTCTCCACTTCTGTTTTGACATTCTGCAAAATGTCGCTACTTATTTTTCTGCCATCAATTAATATCATTTTATTGTAGTCCCAAGAATTCATTACGCATGGCGTCACGGTGAGCACTGCGCGCATAACGACGTAGACTCATCAATATGCCGAGCCCAGCAAATTCGGTAATCAAATGCGATCCTCCGTAGCTCATAAAAGGTAGCGGAATACCAGTAACCGGGAAAATACCCAAATTCATGCCTACGTTTATGATTATATGCGTCATGAAAAATATAGCCAGCCCCAGACCAAAGAGAGTTTCAAAGTTCGTAGCTCCGAGCGCTGAGGTGCCCAAAATACGCCAGATAACCAGAGAGAATAAAATCAAAATTATCACCCCACCAACAAATCCCCACTCCTCAGCGAAGGCAGCAAATATGAAATCAGTTTCTGGCTCTGGCAAGAATTTCAACCTCGACTGAGTCCCGAAGCCCAACCCCTTGCCCACCACCTGTCCACTACCCACCGCGATGGTGGACTGAAAGACGTTGTAACCAGACCCATGGATATCTGCCAAGGGATTGAAGAAGTTAACGATACGGTCCTTTTGATAATCGACAAAAACAAAAAACCAAAGCGATGCAAAAGCAACCGCACCCACAATACCTACGATTAGTAGATGCTTTTTGGAAATACCAGAAACCAGCACCATACCAAGCCAGATGAAAAATATAACCATGGCGGAACCGAAGTCTGGCTGTAAGAAAACCAAAAGGAACGGTATAAGGGCATAGAGTCCAGAAATGAAAATGTGTTTGATATTTTTTATCTCTACGTGCCGACGGGAAAAGTATTTCGCCAATACCAGTATCAATACTAGCTTCATCATGTCTGCAGGTTGAAAAGAAAATCCTCCGAAATCAAACCAGCTCTGTGCCCCGTGCGAAACCTTACCCAGGATAAACAATGCTGTCAGCACAAACAAGAAAAACAAGAATAACGTCACCAAAACCCCGGTACGTTTAATAAAACGAAAATCAATTGATGAAAATACAAAAAAAACTACGAGCGACAGGCCAACCCAGATGACTTGCCGACTGAAAAAATCCACTCCACCTTTCTCTGGAGTAAAAGACTTCATGGTGAAAAGCCCCGCCGTCAAAATAGGCAAAAGGAAAAAAACTAGTAGCCAATCAATTCTCTTTAAAAACAACTGTGCCATATTACTTCAACTTCGTATCCAGAATATTAAAAATTGGAATTACTTCTTTGACGACTACCGGCTTTGACATTGGGCTACGCCAAGTGAAAGACAGCTCCTCTACTTCTTCGGGGCCTAGTTTCTCTAAATACGTTTGGCTGGCGGACAAAGCGTTGCCTGTTGCATCATAGAGAATCGCCACCGCCTCTAAATTTGGAATCGTAAGGAAATAAGTGTTTTGAATTTTTGCATATAACTTCGGCAGACTTCCTTCATCTTCTAGTCTGATGTCAGAGATGAGTACTTTTGTTTGGTCAATTTTCTCTGGAGAGATTTGAACCCAAACTGGCTTTTCTGTAAATTCGAAACTAGTGTAGATAGCCTTCGAACTGCCCAAGTCTATCGCCGGCTCAAAGACGGCAAATTTACCAGACGGTGGTATGGTAGTCTCGCCTTCTCTGCTACCAACGTAGATATTGTTTTCATTCGCAAAACGAAAACGATATTTTATCTTGTTCACTGCTGCGTTTTTGTTTTGATTTTCCACATAAGCTACTGCGTTGTACCTGCCTGGTACAACTTCGAAAGACCGAGACCAGATGACCTTCAAATCATCCAGCGTAGCTACGCAGGCCAGCGCACAGGAGCCACCGCAGTCCACACCGGTCTCGTCGCCGTTTTGTTTTCTGTCAGTACAAGTAGGAGGTTTGTTAAAATGCGGATACCCGATCCACAGACCAAGTCCTCCGAAAATAAGGATGAGTATTCCAATATAAAAAAGCCGTCGCTTCATCGCCCATGTCATGGGAATATTGTAACACAAAAAACCTTTGTTCATAAAGGTTGTAAATGGAAGAATTCATTGCTTAGTGCTGGCGACTGCCTACTTTTGCCCGAGGACTATCATCGGCTCGACAAGGCTTAACTTCTCTGTTCGGAATGGGAAGAGGTGTGACCCTTGCGACGAAT
>DATDUL010000021.1:0-2776 GCA_036517715.1 Minisyncoccota bacterium | reverse complement strand
TTAACCAGAAATTTTTCACCTAGAGTTTATAACACTATTTGAATTTATAGTACACCTTGTTGTCGAAACGCAGGTCGATGTATAGAAGCGATTTATAATTGTCTGCTATCTCAGTTTTCAATGGTTCAGACTGTACTGCTGTTTGCAAGTTTTCAATAACCCGAGTCAGATCATTTTTCCGGTTGAGGACAATCTTTGGAGCTATTGTTTCATCCGCTGAAATTAGGTAAATCTCTGTTTCGTTCTCTTTTGATAAATTAACCATGGTGGCTTCTAAGCCAAAAGTCTTCATCGTTTCGGTAAAAGATGTCAGCTTTTCAAAATCAGGTCCAGCCACGATTTGCCCTACAGGTGTTTTGTCTAGGTTTACCCCACCTTGGAATTTCAGATACACCGGTCCCGAGAAATACGGTGCTTCGTCGAAAATGTATCCATACTCGTCGGTAAAATAGCATTTTATATATTCGTCGCACCAGACGTACTTGGCACCGCGCTCTTTTATCTTGATTGAAAGGGTCAAGTCTGCGTTACTAAATATTTCTATATTTTCTATTCGTTTAAAACGCTCTTGAATTCTATTTTTAAGCTCCAAGTCCGGATAGATCATGATGTTACTCTTTGGATAAAGCCAAAAGAAGTGTCCTCCTAGGATCTCCCAAGTAAAATCTTCCAATTCTTTTGCGTCGATTAGCTTATTGCCCGTTACAGAAACCGTCTGAATGTTCACATCCTTTAGCCTAGCGGCAAAACCGAGCAGTACGAATATAGCCAAAAAAAGCACCGCTATCATAGCGAGTTTCCGCCAAACGGTATTCCTCCGTTTTTTTCTCATTTCCCGCAAACGCGGGGTGTCCAAAACACTTTTGCTACGCATGCAAAATTAAGAATTCTTCTGTATTACTTCCTTGCCTCCCATGTATGGTCTTAGAACTTCAGGAATTATTATACTGCCGTCCGCTTGTTGGTAGTTTTCAACTATCATGATAAGTGGTCTGCCTGAAAGCGCTGTATTGTTGAGTGAATGCACGAACTTCATTTTTCCATCCTCGTCTCGGTAACGGATGTTTAATCTGCGAGTTTGAAAATCATGGAAATAACTCGCTGAACCAGTCTCACGATATGTATTTTCAGAAGGAAGCCAGGCTTCGATATCGTACTTTTTAACCTGACCGAGGCCAAGGTCGCCAGCACAGTTCACCACTACGTGGTAAGGAATACCTAAAGCTTGCATAATTTCTTCTGTATTTTGCTGTATTTCTTCATGAAATTTAACTGATTCAGTATGGGATGCTTCACAAAGCACAACTTGTTCGTATTTAAAGAATTCATGTACTCTGAGAATTCCTTTTGTATCTTTACCGTGACTTCCTGCTTCTCTACGAAAAGCAGAAGAAAATCCGAGCATTTTTATAGGTAAATCCTTTTTTTCTAAAACTTCTCCCATATAGTGACCCATCATTGCGACTTCTGCCGTACCAGCTAGGTAGTCACCGTCTTGTGTTTTGTATAAATCATCTTCGCCTTGAGGTAGATAACCTGTACCTAGAAAGACTTCCCTTTTCACAAGCGAAGGAACAATCATAGGAACAAAGCCACCTTTCTTGCGGAAGAACTCAACTACAAACTGCCACAAAGCGAATTCAAGCATTGCACCATCCCCTTTGAGGAAATATCCACGGAACCCAGCAACCTTTACACCCCTCTCTGTATCAAGCATTCCTAGATTTTCCATGAGTTCAACATGGTTCTTTGGTGTAAAATTGAATACTGGTTTTTCTCCCCAAACTTTCACTTCTTTATTTTCTGCGTCAGTTTCACCTTCTGGAACAGACATATCAGGAACGTTGGGTACTTGCACCATGAGCTTCTGCCATTCTTCCATTACTGTTTTTAACTTTTCTTCTTTGACTTTTATATCTTCTTTAACAACTCGCATTTCTTCGATGAGTTGAACTTTGAGGACGTCGTCATTGTTGCGAGCGATGTCATTAGAAACGCGGTTTACATCGGCGCGCATATCTTCTACTTCCTTTAGAATTTTAAGTCTTTCATCGTCTAGGGTGACAAGTCGGTCGATGTCTATATCCACGTGCTTTTTCTTGGCACCGGCCTTTACTACGTCCTTATTGTCCCGAATAAATTTAATATCCAACATGTAAAATAGTATATAATATTATTATATGGAAATAAAGAAGCTGCCAGTAGAATATTGGCCGGAGGGTCTTCACGAAATTCCACAACCTCCCAAAGAACTCTATATACAGGGTGACTTTCCCGACGAAGACCTGACCTTCTTGTGCGTAGTTGGTTCGCGCAAATTCACTACATATGGTAAAGACGTTTGTGAAAAGCTAATTAATGGACTTCGTGGCTACCCCGTAGCCATAGTTTCCGGTCTAGCTATGGGCATAGACACTATTGCCCACAAAACAGCCATGGCTGCTAAACTTCGCACTATTGTTTTCCCAGGTTCAGGTCTTGATAAAAAAGTTATTTTCCCTCAGGTTAATGTTCCTTTGGTTAAAAATATTCTAGACGCTGGTGGTTGTTTGATTTCAGAATTTGTTCCAGACACAAAAGCAGCGTATTGGACTTTTCCTATGCGCAACCGTCTGATGGCGGGTATATCCAAAGCCGTACTAGTCATAGAAGCAGAAGAAAAATCTGGAACCCTGATAACCGCCCGGCTCGCCACCGAATACAACAAAGACGTGCTCGCCGTGCCGGGATCCATATATTCACCAAATTCAATCGGCACAAACAGGCTCATCCGCCA
>DATDUL010000020.1:0-4700 GCA_036517715.1 Minisyncoccota bacterium | reverse complement strand
CTACGCCGACAATGTTTGGGTCGAGGATTGTAGAAGATGAGTCGAGTGGATCAACTGCGGGATAAATTCCAAGCTCTGAAAGAGAACGGTTCAAAACCACAGTAGAGTCCAAGTGCGAGAAAGTTGTAGCAGGAGCCGGGTCAGTAAGGTCGTCTGCAGGCACATACACGGCTTGCACAGAAGTCACAGAACCCTTATCAGTAGAAGTAATACGTTCTTGTAAGTTACCCATTTCTGTTGCCAAGGTCGGCTGGTAACCCACAGCTGATGGAATACGTCCGAGGAGCGCAGACACCTCTGAACCTGCCTGAGTAAATCGGAAGATGTTGTCGATAAAGAAAAGAACGTCTTTGCCTTCCTCATCACGGAAGTGTTCCGCCATAGTTAGTCCTGAAAGAGCCACCCGCATACGAGCACCTGGTGGTTCGTTCATTTGTCCGAATACCATGGCAACCTTGTCTAGAACTTTAGAATCTTTCATTTCGTGATAGAGGTCGTTACCTTCACGAGTACGTTCCCCTACACCAGCGAACACAGAGTAGCCTCCGTGGTTCGATGCGATGTTGTGAATAAGCTCTTGGATAACAACAGTCTTACCCACACCAGCACCTCCGAAGAGTCCAACTTTACCACCCTTTAGCACTGGACAGATAAGGTCGATAACCTTGATACCAGTTTCGAGAATTTCAACTTTGGTAGCCTGAGATACATAGGAAGGAGCGCTGCGATGAATAGGAGATGTTTTCTGGGTATTGACTCCGCCTGCGTCATCAATAGATTCACCGAGGACATTGAAGATTCTGCCGAGAGTTCCCTTGCCAACTGGAACAGAAATAGGAGCACCAGTGTCGGTGACATCCATACCACGAGAAAGTCCGTCAGTAGTGTCCATGGCCACAGTTCGCACTAGTCCGCCACCGATGTGCTGTTCTACTTCAAGAGTGAGGAGTTTCTCCCCATTCTTTACAGTAAGTGCGTTGTAGACCTCTGGCATGTCACCTTCGAACTCTACGTCTACGACCGGCCCGATGATTCTTTTAATTTTTCCTATTTTGTTCATATGGTTTTAATAATGTTGATAATAATTTTTTAACTAACTGACGCCATACCGGCACTGATCTCGCTTATTTCTCTAGTAATATTGGCTTGTCTGGCTTTGTTAAATACTAGGGTCAGGTCATCTATCATTTCTCCTGCGGCATCTCCAGCGTTTTTCATTGAAAGCATTCTACTGGATTGTTCGGAAGCGTTGGATTCGAGGAGCATTTGGTATATCTGCATTTTTACTAATTTCTCGGCGAGGGATTCGATCAAAGTATCCGTGTCTCCTTCAAAGATATATTGGCTTGTATCAGTTTTTGCATCCAGCATTTCCCTAGATTTCTGATCTCCGACGTCTTGTATGGCCTTCTTTAGTTCCTTTTTTGAAACCGGTAAAAGTTTCCTTATCCTCGGCGTTTGAGTTAAAGCAGAAATAAAGTCAGTATAAGCAACATATATATTTTTATATGTGTTATTTTTATACTCAACGGTAATATGTTTTGAGATAGCATTTACGTCAGACAAGGAAGCCGTGTCAGGTAGATCTAAGAATGAAGCAACAACTTCTTGTCCAACTCTTCGCATTGCAGTGTCACCCTTTTTGCCGATAGTTAGAAATTCAACAGTTTCATTTTCTAAAGATTTTATTTTTAAAATAGTTTTCTTTATAACCTGGGCATTATACGCTCCGCAAAGCCCTCGGTTAGAAGTAATCAATACTATCAAAATTTTACCTTCGTTTTTCTCAACAAAGAATGGGTGGGTAACTTCATCGAGTTTACCCGAAAGTGAAGTCAGCAGTTCCCAAGAATAGTTGGCATAAAGTCGCGACGCCAAGGTTTTGGAAACCGCGCGCTTCATCTTGGAAGCCGCCACTAGCTCCATGGCCTTGGTTATCTTTTTGGTGTTCTTTACACTCTTTATTCGTCTTTTAATTTCCTTGGTTCCTGCCATATAAAATAGTTATAAAGTTGAAAGTTATAAAGTCATAAAGTTAACCTTAAAATCTTCGATTGCTTTCTTTAATTCTGCTTCTCCGGCGTCGGTCCACATTTTTTTATCAAGAACTTCTTTGCGGAACATTTTGGCATTGTTGTCAGTGTAATCGATGAGCCCTGATTCAAAAGCTTTGATAGCCTCTACTGGTACATCATCCATATAACCCTTTACCAATGCGTACAATGATACGATTTGATGTTCTGTTAGTACAGGAGCGTACTGAGGCTGTTTGAGTAGTTCAACAGCGCGCTTGCCACGTTCTAGCTGACGCTTGGTAGCATCGTCTAGGTCAGAACCGAATTGCGCAAAAGCTTCCAGTTCTCGGAACTGAGCGAGGTCGAGTTTGAGTGTACCTGCAACTTTCTTCATAGCTTTGATCTGTGCATTACCACCCACACGAGACACCGAAAATCCGACGTTTACTGCCGGGCGAATACCCTTGTAGAAAAGATCTGTCTCGAGGAAGATCTGTCCGTCGGTGATAGAAATAACGTTGGTTGGAATGTATGCAGACAAGTCTCCAGCTTGGGTTTCGATGATCGGGAGCGCAGTGATAGAACCTCCACCGTAGTCTTGGTTTCGGCGACATGCACGCTCGAGGAGTCTAGAGTGTAAATAGAAAACGTCTCCAGGGTACGCTTCACGACCTGGTGGACGACGTAGCAAAAGTGAAATTTCTCGGTACGCTACCGCGTGCTTGGAAAGGTCATCATAAATTATTAAAACGTCTTTGCCTTGGTCCATAAAAAACTCCGCGATAGCTACACCCGCATATGGAGCGATGTATGAAAGTGCTGCCGGCTCAGACGAACCAGCGGAAACTATGATGGTGTACGCCATAGCACCGCCTTCTTCTAGGCGAGTTTGTAACTTGCGAAGTTTGGAATCTTTTTGTCCTATTGAAACATAAACACAGATCATATTCTGACCCTTTTGATTTAAAATAGTGTCGATAGCGATAGCAGTCTTACCGGTCTGGCGGTCACCGATGATGAGCTCGCGCTGTCCACGACCCACTGGAATTAGCGCGTCGATCGCTTTGATACCTGTTTGCACTGGTTGGTCCACACCCTGACGGGTTACCACACCTGGAGCAACTTTTTCCACTGGATACGATTTTGCTGTTTTCACAACTCCCTTGCCGTCTATCGGAGCACCGAGAGCATTCAATACACGACCAATCTGGGCATCTCCTACTGGAACTTCCAGGATTTTTCCAGTCGCGCTTACTTCGTCACCTTCAACAATTTTAGAAAAGTCACCGAGTATGATCACCCCGACTGTGTCTTCTTCGAGGTTTAGAACCACACCTGTTTCCCCACCAGAGAACGTAACCATTTCAGAAGATTTAACATCCGAGAGACCAGAGACTTTAGCAATACCGTCGAAGACTTCGACAACGTGGCCCACCTTCAAAGCGTTCTCATCTATTTTGAAAGCTTCTATTTCTTTTCTTAAATTTTCTACAATGTGGTTTGACATATATCTATTTCATTAAAAACTTTTCTAATTTCTCTAGCCTAGCTCTGTATGTGGTGTCTAGAATTTCATTCTCTACTTCGACCCTCATTCCTCCTAGTAGTTCTCTGTTTTCAAAAAATTCACTCACTATCACTTCCCCTTTGTACTTTTCTTTTATTCCTTGTTCTATTTTCTTTCTTTCTTGATCGCTTAGGCTTTTCGCGGTGGTAACTTTGGCTCTGATTGTATTTGTTTTTTTGTCGATCATCTTTTGCAGAGCGGTCAGAACATCCTTTGATTTACCCAGCATCCTTTTATCCTTTAGGACCTGTGCTGAACGTTTCAACACCAACCCCAGCTCATTGCCAGATTTATCATGACTCGCATCATATATTGCTTCTGCTATGTTTTTTACGGATAATTTGGACATTTAATTACTTGCTTTTTTCTTGCAAAACTTTCTCAGTTGCTTGGATCACCAAACTAGCAACTTCATTTTTTGCTTCATTTACCATTTTTGTCTTTTCAGCTTCCAGGGTTTTCTTGCCATTTTCTATCATGGTGGCAACCTCTGTCTTTGCTTGTTCTAGCATTTCATTTTTCTTGGCCATGGCTTCGGTTTTGCTAGTCTCGAAAATCGTCTGAGCCTCAGCTCGAGCCTGCCTGATGGCATTGTCGTATTCCTGCTTGGTAGCCTGCAGGGTTTCTTTGTTTGTCTTTGCGTCCAAAAGCCCTTTGGTTATTTCCTCTGTGCGCTCTTTGACAAGCTTCTTCAAAGGTTTAGCGGCGAGCATGTACAAAGCCAAAAACACCAAGCCGAAGTTTATCGTCTGGGCAAGCATCAACATCCAATCTATGTGAAATGTCTCGATGAATTCTTCCATTTATTTTTATTTGATTGAAAACGCGATAACCAAACCGTAAATAGCCACAGCTTCTGCGAACGCTGATGCGATAAGCATAGGAACCAAAATTTTTCCTACTGCTTCAGGGTTTCGGCCGATAGCTTCCATGGCCTTACTTCCGATCATACCGATACCTAGAGCTGCTCCGACACCTGAAAGACCTATTGATAGAGCCTTTGCTACAGGGGCTAAATTTACTACTGAACTCACTACTTCTGTTTCCATAATTTTTCTTTTTCTCGCCGAAGCTTTTAAAGCGGAGGCGAATTACTTATAACTTTTAATAAAATCGAC
>DATDUL010000019.1:0-5202 GCA_036517715.1 Minisyncoccota bacterium | reverse complement strand
CTCGTTAAAATTGAGGTTTGTTGGCCTTCGACGATACACATAATGCGTTAGTCTGCTATCTATATAGTATCCGTTAAAAGACGAAGCGTGCCCTAGTACAGACACATCATCATCTCCAATAGCCCTATAAAGTAGATACACCTTACCGTTGTATTCAAATGCAGTTGGGTTAAAAGTAGCTTTAGATTCCCAGCTATACGGACGAGGTTTTATAATTGGATTATTTATAGATCGCTCCAAGGCAACGTATTGCTTGGGTTTTACTTCCTGTTTTATGGGAACTTTCTTTATTATTTTTTTATTTAAAACCTTTTTCTTTATTACTACTTTTTTTTTGGTTTTAATTTTTGTTTGAACTTTGGCTTTAGGTTTTTTATCTGCCTTTTTTGCTTTTAGTAGAGGCTTTTTTGGAACACTCTTAAGAGCAGTTCTTTTGTGGACTAGAGTCTTTTTGGTCTTTATTTTCTTCGTCTTTTGAGTTTTCTTCACTATGTTGCTATAATACTATCATGAAAATGGTTTGGCAAATAATCAAAGGTGTTTTTTTCTTGCTTTATCTGGGCTTCGTATTCTACATAACCTGGAACTTCGTATATCTAACAACAAAATTCGGTCTTTCCCCTTATTTAATACCTATCATTTCAGTACCTAGTATTTTGGCTATCGGACTCAAGTTTATAGAGCTTTATTATCGAGCCGAAAGAATGGAATACGAATTTACCTCGATTGTAAACCATACCTTCCGTACTCCACTAACCCGAGTCATGTGGTATTCCAAAGAATTAGAAAAGGACCTCCCAACCAGTGAGCGCGAATCCTATGTCCAAGATATCTCAAACGCAACGACCAGAATCCTAGACATCGTGGATCTGTTTGCTGGTATTAAAAATATTAACGACAGATCTGGGTATTTCTTTCAAGCTACTTCACTTCGTGACATTATTGAAAAAACTATCGTTAAATACCGGAGCGAGATAAACAAGCGCGGTCTTTCTTTTGATGTTTCAACTTTCAAAGATGCTCCGATGCTGACCCTCGATCTCAAGAAAATAACTTTTGTGGTTGATGCCATGTTAGAAAATGCTATTTTCTACACCCCCAAAGGTGGTAAGATCACTATCGATTTCACCACCAGTGGCAAAGTATTAATCCTGTCTGTAAAGGACACAGGCATGGGGCTAACTTTTATGGAGAGAATGCGGGTTTTCAGCAAATTCTATCGAAGCAAAAAAGCCATCTTGATGAATCCAGACGGCATGGGGCTCAAACTATATTTATCGAAACAAATCATTCACCGGCACCATGGAAAGCTCCGATCCTTTTCTCTTGGACGAGATAAGGGTTCTTCGTTCTATATGGAACTTCCTCTCTCTAGTTAGTTAAGGTCTGCAGTACAAAAAGCACATCTACTAGCTTCTTTGTGTATTTCACTCAAGCATTTCGGACACTTCTTGGTACTTGGATCAAGTGGTGCTTCCTTTTTGGTCTTGGCCACCAAAGTATTGATAGGAGTAACTACAAAGAAATACACCGCCGCCGCTACGATAATGAAAGCGAGCAAAGCATTCAAGAAATTCCCATACATGAACTTGCTACCATTTAAAGTAAAATATAAATCTGAGAAATCAGGAACCTTGGCAATAGCTCCGATAAGTGGTGTTAAAACATTTTCCACCAACGCTGTTACTACCTTACCAAAAGCAGCTCCGATGACTACACCGACAGCTAGGTCCACCACATTACCCCGCAGTATAAATTGTTTGAATCCGTTTAGCATGTTTTATATATAAATATTATCTTATTATCCCTGTTTCTTTAACCATTCAATCATTTTATTGAAAGTAGTCGGGCCGGCTTCCCCTGTCGGAGACAAGCCAACTGCCTTTTGGAAAGCTATTACTGCTTTTTTAGTGCTTTCGCCATAATCATTATCTACTTTATTGGTAGTATTAATGTAGAGATTTAAAAAATTCTGCACCGTACCCACTCGAGTACCACGAGATTTTAACTTCATTTGCACGTTGTCCGCCACTAAAGCTTCAAGCTCCGCTATGAGCTTCGCATGCTTATAGACCGCGGGTGCCGTGGTTTTAGTCGGTTCAGTTTGAACCGGAGGCTTGTTTTGAACAACTGGTTCTTCAACAACCTTGGGTTCATAAGCTTCTAGTTTTTTCTCTAAGCTTTCTACTTGTTTTACCAAGTCTTCGTTTTCTGATTGAAGTTCTTTGATTTTTTGCCGGTTGACGTGTTCGCTCCCCGAGTCAATACTGGTGAATGCGAAATACCCCAAGCCTCCGAGCAAGGCTAACACTATGATTGTAGTTAACCAAAATTTCAAAGTCTCCATAAAAACAAAGAATTATTTCTTTCCTTTTTTGCTCTTCTTAGCAAGTGTTACTTTCTTTATAGCCAGACGCTTTGCTGTCTTCTTTGAACGTCTTGACTTACCACGTGGACTTAATGTTGTACCTCTTTTTGCCATATAATTTTCCGTTTAAAACGGTTATTAATTAATAATTATTTTAAAATAAAACGCACTGTTGATACTACTCTGACCTTCTTGTACTCGGGCGTGCCTGGATCCTTCTCACTTATGTCGATAACGCCTTGGTTAGCTCTGGCAATACCACCCACCTTTGCACCAGAAGCCTTGGCGAACTCCGAAGCAGAAGTCTTGGCGTTCAGTATAGCTTCGGCTAGCATTTCGGGCTTCACACTGTTGAGGTCAGAAAATTCGAAATTCACACTACTGTTGGTCATGACTATGCCCTTTTCAAGGAGTGGCAAAGTGTTCTTGGAAGCTTCTTTTACAATATCAACTTTCTTGGTATACAGCGATATCTGAGCCATCGCGTTGTATCTGAACAATGCTTCTTTGTAAGTGTCTTGATACACATTGACTGGAGCCATATTTATTTCAGAAATATCAAAGCCTTTTTCTACCAGAAAAGCTTCTATGGTTTTCTTGTTCTTGTCTATTTCTGCATAAAGTGCATTTACGTTGTTAGCCTTCACGTCAAAGCCCATGGTCCAAGTAGCGGTGTCAGATTTGACTATTCTCTCGGAAAGTCCCTTTACCTCAACATAAGAACCCAATTTAGAAAAGTTGTAGGCCGAATATGAGAAAACAACGCCGAAAATAACGACAGCAATACTGATAATCAAGGCCCCTACGTATCTTTTTTGTTCCATGTATCTATTATATCCCAAAAAAGAAAAAGTGTATAATACCTTCCATGAAACCAGAAATTTTAGTTGGATTAGTGCCCTTATTATTTTTTGCCCTGATTTTCGGTGGCATCGTGTTAGCAATCGTTTTTATTATAAAACGTCGAAAAATGCTCAAGGCTTTTGCTCTAGAGAATGGCTACACCTATGCCAAATCCGGGAACATAGAAAGCATCCCATCACTGTATTTGAAAATAGGACACAGTAGGTACATCTCGAACCTCATCAGTGGAAATTACAAAGTCTCGCCTATTAAGTTTTTTGACTTCAAATCAACCATCGGCTACGGCAAACACCAAAGGCATGTCAACTTCTCAGTTTTCGAAATAGAATACAAAAGTAACCTCAAGAGATTTCTACTACTGTCCAGAAAAATGCGTTTCTCCCCTGGCAATTTATATAGTGGCTTTCAGAACGGCTTTGGTCGAGAAATAAAACTCGAAGGCGACTTTCATAAATATTTCACCCTGTACGTTCCAGAAGACTACGAGATAGAAGTTTTCCAAATCTTTACTCCAGACACTATGGCCAAATTCATAGACCTTGCCAGCAACTTTAGTTTTGAATTTGTGGACAACAAGATACTCATCTATACCAGAGGTCTGATTTATAAAAAAGAAAAACTGAACAAAGTTCACGAACTGGCAAAAATATTGGTAGACGAACTCGCAGTCAAGTTAGAAAGGATTTAGTAACCGGAACCCTAAATCATCTTTACAAAGAAGTTCAAAAAATTCGCCAAGATTCGGTCCCACCAGGACAACCTATAATTCTTGGGTTCAAAAAGAATCACGTCCTTTTTCCAAATGTTTACTATCGAATAAAGCCTGTGTATGGCTGACTGGTCGGTAATAAAGACTCCAACTTCGGCATTTAATTCAGATGACAAGAAATCCATGTTCTGCGACCCGATCAATCCCAGCTTCCCATCGATCAGCAAAACTTTTGCGTGATTCATAAATGGCTCAAGTAAGAATTTTATGCCAGGATGATTCAAGCGACTCATGTAAAAATAATTGCACTTGTCGAGCAAGGTGTCTTCGGTTTTCTCGGGTACGACTATCTCTACCCTAACCCCACGTAATGCCGCTTGTTCTAGCAGAGCCATAAACCAACGCTTGGGTGCAAAATACGGAGTCACGATTATGATCTCTTGCTCCGCCTCGTTTATATATTTACGGTAAGCTTTGCTCATGTCGAACCTCTTTCGAATCGGTGAATGCTCTATGAGCCAAGACTTGGCATTGTGTATAAATTTTCTTTTACGATAAGACAATACGAGTGGATCTTTGCCTCCCGCAGATTCGTAGTCTTTGGCAAACAACTTTACTAGACGCGAAACCATGAACCCTTTCATCACGACTACTATATCCCGCCAGTCTGTTGCGCCGCGATTTACATTCATCCCACCTGTGAAAGCAACTTTATTATCAACCACCAATATCTTCCTGTGTACCCGATGTAGAAAGCGACTAAAGAAAAGAACCTCGGCACCTGCTTCCCGCAACACGGCTACCCTTTCGTTTGGAAGATCAAAGCTACCAAAAGAATCTAAAAGAATTTTAACTTTTACCCCCGACTTAGCTTTCTCGGCTAGCAAATTCACAAAATCAAAACCCACAGTGTTGTCTTCGAATATGTACATCTCGAAAAAGACACTGCTCTGTGCCGAGGAAATAGCTTGGTACATATTCGTCCAAGCTTTTTTTGAATTAGTAAAAAAACGGTATTGCATAAGTTAATCAAAAAAGATGGTCTTCATCACCGCTGAATTATAGCACCTAAAAGGTAAATCTTTAGACTATTGATTTTTAATCAAGCAACTTTAATATATTTTCATCAATTTTCCCAGTTAGCATTTCTTCGTGGTAAGAACGGCCACTCATTCCAACGGACGAGAACTGATCTATAGAGTCGTCACGCAAAAATCCGTGGACCACTTTGTAAGCTTGTGCACCTTCTGGTACAAGATTG
>DATDUL010000018.1:0-6427 GCA_036517715.1 Minisyncoccota bacterium | reverse complement strand
GTGACGGCCACCATCGAGCGCCACCATCGGTCGCAAAACTGGCGGTATGACTGGAATCACAGTTAGGAACATCCATTCAGGTCTGATGTCTGCGTAAATCATAGAGCGAAGAAGTGAAAGGCGCTTCTGTAGTTTTTCCTTCTCAGCACTACCAGCTTTTTCGAGCAAAGTCTCAGTGTGAGCTTTCAATTTATTCAAGTCCAAATTTTTGAAAATTGAATGAATTGCTTCCGCACCGATGTTCGCCTCGAAACAAGTACCATACTTGAGTGAGTAGTGATGGAAAGATAGTTCGTTGAGAACTTTACCTTCATAGATCTCCCCTATTTCTTTCTTGGTAACAGACAGTAGGTTCTTTAGCTTTTCGCGAGTTTCTTCGTCGGCTGAATTTTTAACCTTGTTTTTGTATTCTTTTTCAAGGTCACTGATTAGACTTTCCTTTTCTTCGGCATGTACTTTGGTGATGATGTATCCTGCAAAGTAGATAACTTTCTCAAGGTCAGTAACAGAAATGTTGAGCAGTATGCTCATACGAGATGGCACACCACGGAGGAACCAGATGTGAGCTACTGGAGTAGCTAGTTCGATGTGACCCATACGCTCACGTCTAACTATAGAGCGAGTAACCTCGACTCCACATTTTTCACAAATAATATCCTTGTATCGAATACGTCGGTACTTACCACAGTAACATTCGTAGTCTTTTTCTGGACCGAAAATTTTCTCATCAAAGAGACCACCGCGTTCAGAACGACCAGTACGGTAGTTGATGGTTTCTGGTTTGGTTACCTCTCCATAAGACCATTCCTTGATTTGCTCTGGCGAAGCGAGTCGGAGTGATATTTCGTTGAAATCTGTTGTGTTTAAAGTTTTCATATTAGTTTTTCTTCAAGTTAACGTCGAGCGCCAGACCGCGTAGATAATTTAGCATCACGTTGAAAGATGCCGGAGAGTTCGGTGGTCTAATAGGCTCATTCTTGATAATAGAATCAAATGTCTGGGAGCGACCTTGTATATCGTCAGACTTAATCGTTAACATTTCACGTAGAGTGTAAGCTGCGCCATAACCTTCGAGTGCCCACACCTCCATTTCTCCGAATCTCTGTCCTCCGCCTTGAGCTTTACCGCCGAGAGGTTGCTGAGTGATAAGTGAGTAGGGACCAATCGAACGCATATGAATCTTGTCTTCCACCATGTGGTGCAGTTTCAACATATACATATAACCGACAGCTACTTTCTGTTCGAAAGCTTCGCCGGTTCGTCCATCGAAAAGTTTTACTCGGCCGTTGTCTGGGAAGCCAGCCTTTACTAGTTCTTCACTGATTTCTTCATGAGTTGCTCCCAAGAAAGGAGGAACGATAGCTTGGTAACCCAAAGCATTCGCTGCGATACCCAAGTGCATTTCCAAAATCTGACCCAAGTTCATACGAGACGGAACACCGAGCGGTGTAAGCACGATATCTACCGGAGTACCATCTGCTATGTATGGCATGTCTTCTTCGGGTAATACAGTAGAGATAACACCTTTGTTACCGTGTCGGCCAGAGAGTTTGTCTCCAACTGAAATGTTTCTAACCTGAGCAACTTCGATAACGATTTTCTTGATGATACCCGCCTCTAGAGTGTGACCCATTTCACGAGAGAAAATCTTGACTCCGATGATTCGTCCACGCTTGCCGTGTTCCATACGAAGTGAAGTGTCTTTCACGTCACGAGCTTTTTCAGCAAAGATTGAACGGAGTAGTCTTTCTTCTGGAGTAAGTTCAGTTTCACCTTTTGGAGTAATTTTACCAACCAAAATATCGTTTTCACGAACCTCAGCACCAACACGTACGATACCGTCTTCATCCAAATCTTTGAGTTTCAATTCACCGACGTTTGGAATGTCACGAGTAGTGATTTCGGGCCCTAGTTTAGTATCGCGAACAACACAGGTAAATTCTTCTAAGTAGATAGAAGTGAATTTACTGTTCTTTACTAATTTTTCAGAAATAATTATAGCGTCTTCAAAGTTTGAACCAGACCAAGAAAGGAAAGCGATGAAAGCGTTCTGTCCGATGGAAGCTTGTCCATTAACTGTTGAAGTAGTGTCAGCAAGCACGTCACCTTTTTTAACCTTGTCTCCTACTGATACTATTGGGCGCTGGTGGAATGTCGAGAAGTTGTTGTTGCGAAGGAAGTTTACCAAAGTGTATGTTTTTTCACTCTTACCATCTACCACGATTTTTCTGGCATCAACATATTTAACTGTTCCTTCTTCGAGGGCAATGACGATACGTCCTGAGTCGCGAGCGATGTCTTCTTCGATACCAGTTCCAACTAATGGAGCTTCTGGCAATACACATGGCACAGCTTGTTTCTGCATGTTACTACCCATCAGTGCGCGGTTCGCGTCATCGTGTTCCAAGAACGGAATCATAGAAGTAGCCAAAGAGAAAGCCTGGTTAGTAGCCACGTCTACGTAGTCGATTTCAGTATTTTTGATTGTACCCGGTTCGCCTTTTACGCGAGCTGCTACAAATTCGCTAGTGATCTTGCCGTTCTCATCGTAGGCAACTCCGGCATGTCCGATGTTGAATTTTTCTTCTTCGAGAGCGTTTAGGTAAACCATCTCGCCAGTTATCTTACCGTTGTTAACCTTGATGTATGGGGTTTCGATAATACCGAAATCATTAATCTTGGAGTAAGTAGCGAGGTGAACCACAAGTCCGATGTTCGGACCTTCTGGAGTGTGAATAGGACAAATACGTCCGTAGTGCGAAGGGTGCACGTCACGAACTTCGAGGCCTGCTCGTTCACGAGTAAGACCGCCGGGACCAAGTGCTGAAAGCTGGCGGATGTGTTCCATTTCACAGAGGATGTTTTCCTGGTTCATGAACTGTGAAAGCTGGTTGGTAGTAAAGAATTCCTTGATGCGAGCTTGGAGTGGGCGTTGGTTGATTATGTGAATAGGCAGTGCAGTGTCAGCATCCACGATGGACATACGATCCTGAATGTTACGCTTGATCTGCATCATACCTGTGCGAACCTTTTGTTGTAGCATTTCACCAACGAAACGCACACGACGCTGACCCAAGTGGTCGATGTCATCTGCTTTTGCAGTAGGATCGTTGCTTAATTTTACGATGTAATCAAGGACTGTTATCAAATCTTCTTTAGAAATAGTTCGGCGTAGAAGCTCTTCTTTGCCCATATCCTTTTCGAAACGCTTGTTGAAACGGTAACGGCCAACTGGAGACAAGTCGTATCGCTCAGGAGTAAATAGAGAATTTATGAATTCTTTCGCGTTGTCCGGTGTTGCCATGTCTCCATCGCGAAGACGTTTGTAAACTTCGATATAAGCTTCTTGGGCAGTCTTGGCTGTATCTTTGGACAAACACATTTCGATGACTTTCTTTGATTCTGCGTCTGGGAAAGCACTCAATATTTCTTCGTTAGTAGTGAGACCTAAAACACGCAACAAAGACACAGCTGGGAATTTTCGTTTCTTGTCGATACGTACATATATAGCGCCGTCTGCCTCTGCTTCGAGTTCAATCCAAACACCTCGAGCTGGGATGATTTTGGCTCCAAAATATCTCTTGCCTTTGTTCTCGGATTCGGTAAAGAAAACACCAAAAGACCGCGCAAGTTGCGGGACTATGACGCGTTCTACACCGTTTATTATAAAAGTACCGTGAGGAGTCATGAGAGGAATTTCTGACATGAATATCTCCTGCTCTTTGATGGTACCTAAAATCTTGTTCTTTAATTTTACTCGAGCTTTTAAGTTTCCTTGAAAAGAAACTTTGTTTACCTTTGATTCATTTTCATCAGTTTTTGATTCACTGAGTGAGAACGAAGTAAACTCGAGCTCAAACTTTTTACCTGAATAATCAGCGATTGGTGAAAATTCTTTGAAGACTTCACCTATGCCTGTCTCGACTAGCCACTTGAATGATTGGAGCTGAGCTTCAATCAAATTCGGAAATGCTGCGAGAGGTTTTTTGTACCTCCCGAAAACCTTCTTCGGACGCACACTTGATTTGGGCATGAGATTTGTTTATGCGTAGCGCTTATAATA
The DNA here is from genome assembly GCA_036517715.1 of Minisyncoccota bacterium. Classification (GTDB taxonomy): domain Bacteria; phylum Patescibacteriota; class Minisyncoccia; order Phycocordibacterales; family UBA9973; genus UBA9973. The sequence goes on along the minus strand of DATDUL010000018.1, from coordinate 2,364 downwards.
AAAGCAAAAGGGACCTCTTGCTTGGGGGCTTATAAATATTCCACATCGAGACTCAATCGTTACCATGGATACTATACATTTTCAAGAAAAAGTCAAGCAAAACTGGGGAAAATTAGCCTTTGGCGCTTTGAGTTTTCCAATCCTCTATCTTTTTATGGTCCCCAGATAACAAAACCTTGGGAACTTTGTAGTTTTTGCCCTTATACTTCAGTATTTCAGGTCTGGTATAAATTTCACCACTTGAAACTCTTTCTTCTTCGAGGGATTCAAATTTACCCAAAACGCCAGGTATCTGGCGAGCGACGCAGTCGATTACGATCATGGCTGGAAGTTCGCCACCGGTTACTACGTAGTCCCCTATTGAAATCTTTTTAGTCTTAAGAATTTTATCTACTCGTGCATCAATGCCTTCGTACCGGCCACAAATCAAAATCACATCGGTATATTTTTTAGAAACTTTTTTAGCAAAGTCTGTTGTAAACTTCTCTGCGCTGGGTACAAAATTAATTACGAGGAGGTTGCTCGGAAGTTTTCGAGATGGTCTGGCCGAGGCAGTAGCCGAGGAGGTCCGAGGACCTCGAGAAAACTTCTGGGCAACCGAAATAGCTTTCTCTACAGCTTTTAATATCGGCTCAGCTTTCATGACCATACCCGGTCCCCCGCCATAAGGTCGCTCGTCTACTGGACGATAGTTGTTGGCAGTTTTGGGTAGGAAGTCACGAGGGTTGTAAAACTTTATTTGAATTTTTTTGTTTTCTATCGCCCGCCCCAAAATAGACTCCCCTAAATAGGAGCTGAAAATATCTGGGAAAATGGAAATTATATGAAATCGCATAAAAGAAAAACCGCACTATTTTTATAGCACGGTTTTTCTTTATTGTATATAGTTTGATTTATATTCCTTTCAAATCTTCCATTGCTTGATCTACAGTCTTCAGTGACGGAGAAGAAGAATGTTCAGGTCTTGAACCTCCTTCTGGCTCATTGATCTTCAGATTCACTCGAGCGTTGTTCTTCATGCCGATTATTCGGAGCAAGGTTCTGATTGCCTTTGCTGTGTTACCCATGCGTCCAATGATTTTGCCCATATCGCTTGGATTAACTGTAAGAGTAATCAATACACCCATTTCGTCCACTGTCCTATCGATTTTTACATCGTTTGGATTGTCTACCAGAGCTTTTACAACGTACTCCAGAAATTCCTTATCGTTTTCCATAAAATGATATTAGTTCTTTTTAAGAGAGCAGTAGAGCGACATACTGCCTAGTGCAATTATAACTTAGGGTAAAATAGAGCGCAAGTAAACTTGCCCGCTACTATTTCTTGGCCTTGAGAGCTTTGCGCTTCTCGGTAGATTTCTTCATCGGCAAAACATTTTTCTTCTTGCCTTTAACGATACCTTTGTCTACCAAGAAATTATGCACAGTGTCTGACACTTGAGCACCTTTGCTTACCCAGTGGCTGATGCGTTCTTGGTTAAAAGAAGTCTCGCCGGACTTTGGGTTGTAGGTACCTATAAGTTCCAAGAATTTGCCGCTTTTAGCTGCGTTCTTTGAATCTGTAAGCACAACACGAAAAGCAGGATCATTCTTTCGGCCGATTCGCTGTAATCTGATTTTTAACATACGAGTGAGTGTACCATTTTTCCAAAAAAATGCAAATGTTAGTGAAGGCTGTAGGAGCCTGGTGCTTTGTAGGCACCAGGAGCTACGTATGCAGCGGGTGCTTTGTAGGCACCAGGTGCCACGTAACCAGCTTGGGCAGTATATGCAGCTTGAGCTGTGTAAGCGGCTTGAGCCAAGTAGGCAGCTTCGGCGGTGTATGCAGCTTGAGCATTGTATGCAGCTAAAGCGGTGTAAGCAGCGTCTGTTGTGTAAGCAGCGTTTGTTGTATAGGCGGCAATATCTCCGTAGGAACCATCAGTCCAGTATGCACCGTTAGCTCCGTATGAGCCGTCAGTCCAGTAAGCTCCGATATCTCCATAGGAACCACTAGCTCCATAAGAACCATCTGCTCCATAAGAACCGCTGGCTCCGTACGAACCAGTGTCTCCATAAGATCCGTTAGTACCGTAAGAACCAGTGTCTCCGTAAGAACCATTTGTGCCGTATGCTCCGTTGTCGCCATATGCGCCGTTTGTTCCATAAGCTCCACTATCTCCGTACGAACCAGTGTCTCCATAAGATCCGTTAGTACCGTAAGCTCCATTATCACCATAAGATCCAGTGTCACCGTATGAACCGTTTGTTCCATACGAACCCGTGTCACCATAAGATCCGTTTGTGCCATATGCTCCGTTATCGCCATATGCGCCAGAGTCTCCGTAGGAACCAGTATCGCCGTAAGATCCGTTAGTACCATAA
>DATDUL010000017.1:0-11603 GCA_036517715.1 Minisyncoccota bacterium | reverse complement strand
TAAATAACACAGGCACACCTACTGTTCTCGGAGCTTCGACTGTTGGTTTCCCCGATACAGGATTTCCGGCTAAAGAACAAAATACTCCATGGCTCGCAATATTGTCTTTTGGAATGCTAATAATGGCTTCCCATCTACTGTTTAGATTCTTGGAGAAACGCACAACTTAATCTTTCGGCAAATTTATGAAAACAAAAATCCCAATAAATTGGTTATACTCTATAACTACTTTAGTGGGGTTTTTGTTTTTTGCATCACTAATCTTTTTTGTCTTTTTTAACAAAGACGCAGAAACCAGAATGACCTCTGTTGCCTATGATTCAGATTATATTTTACAAACAGAAGAGAGCAATCAATTACCGATTCGGATGATGATTCCGAAAATCTCAGTAGATGCTCCTGTGGAATATATGGGTCTGACTTCGGATGGTTCCATGGATGCACCCGTAGAGCCCAGTAGTGTAGGGTGGTTTCACCCAGGTACAATTCCCGGAGAGATAGGTAGTGCTGTAATTGATGGTCATTCAGGATGGAAGGGTAACGAAAAAGCAGTATTTGATAATTTGCATAAGCTTAAAAAAGGGGACAAGGTTTATGTTGAAAATAAGAAAAAAGAAATTACAACTTTTATTGTCACCAAAACTCAAACTTACGATCCTGATGCAGATACTTCCCAAGTCTTTGGTTCCAATGATGGACTGTCGCATTTAAACATAATTACTTGCGCAGGAGTTTGGGATGAAATCGAAAAAAGTCATTCAAATAGATTGGTAGTTTTCACAAATAAAGATTTTTAAAAACCGAGCTTTGTGCTATAGTGCGGTACATGCCGGCTGTTGAATAAAACATTCACACAAAGGTTTTATTGCGTGCTAGGTAGGAGTATATGAAGACACTTTATCTATATGTAAAAAAATATTGGAAGCTTTGTATTGCTGTTTTAGCTTTGGCAGCAATCAATCAAGTTTTCTCACTCATTGATCCTCTGATTTTTCAGCGGATCATTGACGAATACGCGACAAAACCAGAGTCCTATACCAGTGCCGAATTTTTCGCTGGAGTTATCAAATTACTTTTGATTGCTATCGGGGTGGTGTTCGTGTCGCGAGTGGCCAAGAATTTGCAGGATTACTATTTGAATATGGTTACCCAGCGTTCTGGCGCAGACATGTATCAAGCAGGGGTCAGGCACTCACTGTCTTTGCCTTATGAAGTATTTGAAGATCAGAGGAGCGGGGAGACGCTCGGTATCTTGCAAAAAGCTCGCACTGATGCGGAGAGATATTTAGGTCTCTTGATCAATATAATTTTCATATCTTTGGTTGGTTTCATATTCGTCTCTATTTACGCAGCTACGCTCTACTGGGGTGTGGCATTAGTTTATGCGCTGACCATTCCGGTGGTTGGTGGACTTTCATATTTTTTGACTAAAAAGGTTAAACAAATGCAAAAGCAAATAGTCGCCGAGACTACTGCTCTGGCTGGTTCTACCACCGAATCTCTACGTAATATAGAACTAGTCAAAAGCCTCGGCTTGACCGAGCAAGAAATACAAAGGCTCAACGACACAACTGGCAAGATACTGAAGTTGGAGTTAAGGAAACTACGTTACATCAGGAGTATCGGCTTCGTGCAAGGCACCATGATAAATCTGATCCGTAACTCGATATTACTATTCCTGCTTTATTTGGTTTTCAACAAGACTATTACTTTCGGTCAGTTCTTCTCTCTGTATATTTATTCTTTCTATGTTTTCGGCCCGCTTCAAGAAGTTGGATCTGTCATCACTGCATACAGAGAAGCAGAAACCTCGATGGAGAAGTTTAAATCAATCACCGATATTCCTGTTGAAGTTACACCCAAAAGTCCAACTGTGCTAAACAAAGTAGAAAATCTAGCCTTCAACAATGTTTCTTTTAAATACAAAAATGCTAATTCCGAAGCCCTAGAGAATATTTCTTTCGGTATGCAAAAAGGAGACACCGTAGCTTTCGTCGGCCCTTCAGGATCTGGTAAAACCAGCTTGGTTAAATTATTGGTCGGGCTATATCAACCGGTAAAAGGAGAGGTTATGTACAACAATACTTCCGGTAGAGATATCAACCTAGAAGAGCTACGTGCACAAATAGGCTTTGTAACCCAAGATACCCAACTTTTTGCTGGCACCATTAGAGAAAACTTACTTTTCGTAAATCCAAATGCTACTGATGCCGAAATGCTGGAGGTATTGAAAAAAAGTGCTTGTGACACGCTACTAGCACGGGCGGACAAAGGACTCGATACTACTATCGGTGAGGGTGGGGTGAAAATCTCAGGAGGAGAAAAGCAACGTTTGTCGATCGCTCGAGCGTTACTGCGTAAACCCACGATTCTTGTTTTTGACGAAGCCACTTCATCCCTAGACTCTATAACCGAGGAAGAGATAACCAAGACGGTAAAAGACCTGGGTGGAAACCGCGAACATCTGACCATATTGATTGCACACCGGCTTTCTACTGTTATGCATGCAGACAAGATTTACGTGTTGGAGAAGGGAAATATCAGTGAAAGTGGTACCCATGCGGAGCTCTTGGCCCTGAAGGGTCTGTACTACGCTATGTGGCGCCAGCAGGTCGGCGAAAGATAATAGCCCCAGGCCTGGTTTTCTGTTAGAATTAACACAGGTTTTGTAATATTTATATTACTTAGCCGTCTAGAAATATGGAGAGTGTAGAAGAAAAATTTATACAGGCATGTGACGCGAACGCAGACGCCCTCTTTCGGTACTCGCTTTTTAAGGTGTCCGACAGAGACCTAGCGAAAGATCTTGTTCAAGAAACCTTCCTCCGGGCTTGGAACCATGTAGCCGGAGGCGGTACTGTGGACAATTTTAAGGCCTTTTTCTATCGGATATTGGGTAATATCATTATTGACCAATATCGTAAGAAAAAGACCATTTCACTAGATTTCTTGACCGACGCTGGATTCGACATCCGAGTAGATGAAGGGGGGCGAGTTGCGGACATGATCGACGGCAAAATGGCCCTAGAAGTCATGAAGCGTATACCAGAGAAGTATCGTGAGGTTATTTTTATGAAATATGTGCAGGATATGACCAACCAAGAAATTGCTGAATTTTTAAAAGAATCAGAGAACGCAGTTTCAGTAAAATTACACAGGGGAATAAAGAAAATACAAGAGATTTTTAAAGACGAATAAATCACAATGGAAAGTTTATGGAATAAAATTATAAACGAAGCAAAAAATGTATCCTTAACCAAAGAGGAGCATGATTTGATGATGGAGAGAATAAGCAAACAAGTCTATTACAAGGCGCCTATTTTAAATACTCAAAAAGATATCAAAAGCCCTTATCTCTATCATTTTCGCATCAACTTTTCTCTGCATGAGAAGAGGTTTGTACCCGTAGCTGTATTTGTAATACTGGTTGTATTCGGAGGTACTTCATTTGCCGCTAATTTTGCCCTACCAGGTGAAGCTTTGTATGGAATGAAAGTTAATGTGAACGAAGAAATGGAATCCTGGATAGCCCTTTCGCCGAACGCCAATGCGCGTTTTGAATCAGTCAAAGCTGACAGGCGTCTAAAAGAAGTAGAAAAGCTTACTGTCCAGAAAAAGAAAATTACCCCCAAAGCCAAAGCTCAGGTTAAAGAAAATTTTGCAAAAAACGCAGAGAAAATAAAACAAATCGTAGCTGAAATCGAAGCCAGTGGTGGAACCGAAGAAGCAGCCGAAGTGAAAGCCGAGTTCGAGAACAACCTCGAAGCTCATTCAGTAGTGCTTTCAAAGTTAGCTAGTAACGAAGACACCATAGTTGAAATCGACGATGAAGGTAAAAGTGATATCAAAGAAATTGGCGCCATGGTTGACGAGCATATAAGTGTTCTGAAAACAGAAGAAGATGCCAAAGTTCTCGAAGAAGAAAATGCTAAAATCGAAGATGATACTAAATCTGATTCAGAAAAGCCTAATAAAGAAGTAAAGGCCGAAGATAAATCAAAAGAAGAAGATACTAAAGATGACGAGGGTACTGCTACACTAATGACCGCAGAAACAGAAAGCGAGGATGATGTATCTTTGGACGCTGAGTTAAAAGTAGAAACTAAAGAAGTTAAAAAAGAAGAATCTAAAAAATCAGAAGCTCGGATCTCAAAAGAGTTGGAACTCGAGGCTGAAGTAAAAGAGGAGAAAGTCAGAGTTGAAGTTGAAAATATCCTCAAGGAACTCGAGTTGCATGTAGAAGACTAGTTTTCTTTCTGGTATAATCTGGATATGCAAAAGCTAAATCATGAATCAATAATAACCCTTAAAAACGGGGTGGTTTTGCCTGTTATTGGGTTCGGGACTTACAAGTTAAAGGGTGAAGTTTGTGAAGATTCTGTTCAATGTGCCTTGGCTTCAGGTTACAGGCACATAGATACTGCCTCAATTTATAAAAACGAAGAGGAGGTAGGTAAGGTTGTAAAAAACTTCGGATTACTTCGTGAAGAGGTATTCATAACTTCAAAACTATGGAACCTCGACCAGGGATATGAGACGACGCTCAAAGCCATCGATGAGTCTTTGGCCAAACTGGGTACTTCATATGTTGATTTGTACTTGGTTCACTGGCCCACAGCCAGCGCTGACGAAACAATCACTATAAACAAAAGACAAGAAACCTGGCAGGCGATGGAGGAGATTTACAAGTCTGGTAAAGCACGCGCTATCGGGGTATCGAATTTTACTGTTCACCATCTAAAAGAAATGGAAGCGTACGTCAATGTGTTACCTATGGTAAACCAAGTTGAGTTCCATCCATTTTTATATCAAAAGGAATTGTTGGAGTATTGTAGGCTTCACGATATCGTAGTGGAGGCATATTCACCACTAACTCAGGGGAATAAATTGACGAACGAACACGTAGTAGCTATTGCAAAAAAACACCACAAAGAACCTTCGCAAATTCTTCTGCGTTGGTCGCTACAGCATGGGCTGGTACCACTTCCTAGGTCTTCAAAGAAAGAACACATTGTTCAAAACCTTCAAGTATTTGATTTTGAACTAGATATGGAAGATATGGACAAACTAGATTCTCTAAATGAGAACTTGCACTTTTTGCGTGATCCTGGAATTCTAGGATAGATAAATCTCGTTAGCCCTCACAACTGATACACACGTTAGCACTAGGGTCAGCACTGTTGTAGGTTGTCTGTTTTCTCTTGATTTCAGCTTCTTGGAGTTTCTTTCGGCCGAACTGTTGAGCGGCACTCATACTGTGTTGGTAGTAGAGAGTTTTAACTCCTTTCTCCCAAGCGTATAGGTACAAAGCGTTCAAATCCTTGGTCGAGATAGTAGGGTCTACCATGAGGTTGAGTGACTGGGATTGATCCAGGTATTTTTGTCTGTCAGCGGCTTGGTCGATGATGGCTTTTTGGTCGATTTCACTGAAAGTTCGAAATACTTTTTTCTCATGGTCGGTCAATTCAGACAAGTGTTGTACAGAGCCATCGTTCTCACGGATGCTGTTCCAGATTTCTTGAGTATTTACTCCTTTTTCTTTTAGTAGCTCTTCAAGCATAGGGTTTTTGATGGTTACTTTCATTTTATCTACGTCTTTGACGAAGCAGTTCGACATCAAAGGCTCAACACCCTGGGAAACTTGACCCAAGATAAAAGCAGAAGAAGTGTTCGGGGCGATAGCCATGAGGGTAGTGTTGCGTCGTCCGTAACCTTTCAATACTTCAGGCTCACCGAAAGTATCTGCCAGCTCTTTGGATGCTCGATAGGCTCGTTCTTTGATGGTTTTGAAAATCTCATTGTTAAGCGATGTCGCTTCTTCGCTTTCAAAAGCTAGGTTGTTTTCTTGGAGGAGGGTATGCCATCCCAAAGCACCCAATCCGAGTGCGCGGTGTTCTTTGGCAAACTTGTAGGCACGTTGCATAAAGTAAAAGGCAGTCTGTTTCTGTGGGTCAGAACTGTCACGCAAGGTTTCGAGCCTTATTAAAAAGTCAGAGATAACTGTATCCAAAAACATTACCAAAGTTTCAACTGCATCAGTGTCTTTCCATTCTTGATAGTGGCGCAAATTGATAGAGGAAAGGCAACATACGAAAGAAATCTCGTCGCTAGTAGGCAAACAGATTTCAGAACATAGGTTACTACCGTAAATTTTCATTTTCTTATCCTTGTATACATCTACAGTGTTGTTGTTTACGGTATCGGTGAAGAAAATGTATGGATAGCCTATTTCTGTTCGACGTTGGATTATCTTTGCCCAGATTTTTCTCTTGTCCTGGTCGCCACCAACCATATCTTTGAGCCACTTGTCAGTCACAGTAATAGCATAAGTTGATTCTTGGATTGGGTGACCCTCCTTGCCGATGTTTAGGAATTCTTCAATGTCTGGATGCTCTACTGGTAGGTAAGGAGCAAAGTGCCCACGTCTGACGGAACCCTGGCTCACTATATTGATAAGTCCATCGAAAAGCTCCATGAAGTGAACTGAACCTGAAGAAAAACCATTGTCTTTAATGATGGCTCCACGAGGTCGCAAATCTGCAAAGTGTCCGGCTGTTCCACCGCCGTATTTTGTCATCATACCGATTTCGGCGTGGGTGAAAAGTATTCGCGCCATGTCGTCAGCGATGTAACTGGAAAAACAACTGATAGGTAGACCTCGAGTAAGTCCGTAGTTGGACCAGACAGGGGAGGCCAAGGAGTAAAAACCTCGAGACATATAATCGTAAAATTTATCGGCGAAACCTGGCTTTTGTAGATAGTTTTCAGCTATGGTTGCTATCTCCCTGATTCTTTCTTCGGCGGTCACACCTTCCAACAAATAACCCTTTGATAAAAACTTCTTACTGTTTTCGTTTAGCCAATACATATTTTTACTCGATTATATTAATAATTAAAACAAATCCTCGCTTGTAATACTTTTGGTTTTTTTGCTGTAATTTATAGACTTTTTGTTGAAAAAATCTCCGTGTTTGGTTGCGATAACTTCATCGTCAAACCAGTTTGCTTCTTTGAGGAAGGTTTCATCAATGTCGAATATTTTCTGGATCCCGATACTCTGTAGAGAATTATTGAATCGCTGTTTGATGAACTCGATTACTACAACTTTCGGCATAAAATCAAGCTCGCCGGCTTCAAATATCCAATCCACTATTCCCATTTCAGCTTCGAATGCTTCTCGGCAGAGTCGGATTACGGTGTCTTCGAATTCTTTGTCGAACCATTCTGGGTGTTCGCTCTTTATTATATTGATTACATCTATTCCAAAAAGTCCATGAATTTGTTCTTCTTTTGAAGTCGCTTCCACTGCGTTTGAAATCCCCTTGAATAAATTCTTGTGCTTATTGAAAGACATTATGATCAAGAATTGCGAGAAGAGGGAAACGTGTTCAATAAATAAAGAAAATAGAAGTATAGACTGACTATATTCGCGGTTATCTTCACTGCGAGCATTCTTTAGTGACTTTTCCAAATAATTCACTCTAGCCATTATTGCGGGGAAATCTTGGATTTTTTTGAATTCGTCATTGAGCCCTAGAATCTCTAGCAGGTGAGAGTATGCGTCCATGTGCCTGACTTCACTTTCAGCAAAAGTAAAACCCACAGATCCGATCTCTGGCTTTGGCATTTTTTTGTAAATGTCACCCCAGAAAGTTTTCACCGCCACTTCTATTTGAGCTATGGCGAGCATGGCGTTCTTGATAACTATTTTTTCTTTAGGATTTACGTTGACTTTGAAGTCCTGAACGTCTCCGACAAAATTAAATTCGGTATGAATCCAATAAGAGTGACGAATAGCGCTCACATATTCATAAAGTTCAGGGTATTCGTATGGTTTCAGGCTCAATCTTTTCTTGAAAATGTCCCGTTTTCGTAGTTCGGCTCTCTGTTGTCTATATAGAATATAGGCTTTGGCAGCATCAAAAAAATCATTGGCCATGAGTCGCTCTTCCGCCAAGTCTTGAACTTCTTCTACGCTAGGACAGAGGTTAACTACACCATCGTTTCCTTCGATTGTTTGAGCAAAGTGTTCATTTAACTTTACTGAGACCTCGTTAGCTACTTTTTCAGCGTCTTCTCGGGTTCCGTTGCCAACTGCGACCATAGCTTTGTGTATAGCATCTGCAATTTTGCCTAAATCAAAGTCCTGAATGGACTGGTCTCGTTTCTTAATGCAGGTAACAAGCTTTTGATCACTATTTTGACTCATAATTCTTTAAATAAACTGATAAAAAAATTGCTAAAAAATATTTCCGTTCCCTAATCTTACCATAGGTTTTCTAAACGGTGCAAAATGCCAAAATGCCTTTACCAGAGCGGGTGTTTTGGGAAACAAAAAGTTTATCCACAGTTGGGTTTTTAAATTTTTAATTTTACCTATAGTAACTCCACATTTTGAGACGTTGAAATAAGCAGAATAAAGCATATAATAGAGCCAATGCTACTTAATTTAATGAAAATTCTCATACCCGCAACAGTTGCTTTTGCTTTGGGTATATTTATTACCCCTCTGGCTACCCATTATTTTTATAAATACAAGATGTGGAAAAAGCGGATCCGTACAGAAACCGCGTCCTCTAGTGAATTTAGCAAAATACACAAAGCAAAGGAGGCTAGTGAGGTGTCTACACCCTGTGTTGGTGGAATAATCATCTGGGTTTCTATTTTGGTTACAGTTCTGCTGTTCTATTTACTGCCATTTTTGTTTCCAAATAGTGTTTTTTTAACCGAGTTAAACTTTTTCAGTCGATCTCAGACCTTGTTACCGTTAGGAGTACTAGTTTTAGGGGCTCTTTTGGGATTGTTTGACGATATGCTCGAGATAGCCGGACGGTCTAACATCACCAGGAACTCATCTTGGTACACCAAATTAAAGTTAGGCATCATCATAATCATGGGCGCAACCGCAGGTTGGTGGTTTTATACAAAACTAGGCATGGATTCGATAAATATTCCTGGAGACGGTTTGTTATACATGGGCGTGTGGTTTATACCGTTCGTGATCTTGGTGATGCTGGCTACTTTCTCTGGTGGGGTCATCGACGGTATCGACGGACTCTCCGGTGGAGTGCTGTCTTCCATCTTTGCGGCCTACAGTGTCATCGCTTATGCTAGTAATCAAATCGACCTAGCAGCGCTTTCTCTGGTTATCAGCGGGGCTACTCTCGCATTTTTGTGGTTCAACATTCCACCAGCCAGGTTTTATATGGGGGAGACAGGCATGATGCCACTTACCATAGTGCTGGCTACATTCGCTTTTCTTACTGACACCGTACTTCTGCTACCTATCATCGCATTTCCTTTGGCCGCAACTTCTTTTTCTTCCAGTGCTCAACTCATTGCCAAAAGATTTGGCAAAAAAGTTTTCAGAGTAGCACCACTGCACCATCATTTTGAAGCTCTGGGTTGGCCCGGCTACAAAGTCACCATGAGATATTGGGTTCTCTCTGTCGTATTTGCAATTTTAGGTGTCATATTAGCAATAATGACCAAATAAATGCGCAAGGCGAAACCCGATAAATTTTTCCTCAGTCTCGTCATCATTTTGATCGTAGTTGGAGTTGCTACCTTCGTCTCAGCTTCTCTTGGAATTTTACCGAGAAGTGAAAAAACATTTTATGGCGTTTTAGTCAGTCAATTGGTTTTGGGCCTGGGCTTGGGTTTTTTCGGTATGTATTTTACTTACCGGATTGATTATCAATTTTGGCGCAAGAATGCTTTTTGGATTCTGCTCGGATCTGTTTTACTGACAGCGGCGGTATTCATACCCGGACTTGGTAGATCCCATGGCGGAGCACAGAGGTGGCTTGACCTGGGGCCAATTTCTTTCCAACCAGCAGAATTATTGAAATTCGGATTCATTATTTATTTTGCCGCCTGGCTTTCCTGGGCAAAACATAAGGTCCAAGATTTTAAGTTTGGTATTTTACCCTTTGCGATTTTACTTTCCATAATTGCTTTTATACTGCTGAAACAACCGGACACTAAAAGCTTCATACTGATTAGCTTTACTGGGCTTTGTATGCTTTTCGTTTCCGGAGTTCGTTTGAAATACATCCTCGGTATGGGAGCATTGGCAGTTGTACTGCTAGGTACCGTCGTATTTTTTACTCCGTATTTGCAAAAGCGTGTCCAAACATTCATAGACCCATCCCAGGATGCCCGTGGAGCGTCTTATCAAATACAGCAATCCATGATAGCCATTGGTTCTGGAGGTTTCTTTGGTCGTGGTTACGGTCAAAGTATTCAGAAATTTAGTTACTTGCCCGAGCCCCAAGGTGACTCTATCTTTGCGGTAATAGGGGAGGAGTTCGGATTTGTGGGCAGTTGTATCGTCATATTACTGTATGTAATTTTTATACTAAAAGGCATTTCTATTGCCAAAAATTCGCCGGATTCGTTCAGTAGACTTTTCGTATTTGGAATTGTTATACTAATCGGAGCGCAGTCGTTCCTACACATTGCTTCTGTTATCGGTGTCTTTCCACTAACTGGTGTACCTCTGGTTTTCATGAGTCATGGGGGAACTTCGCTGGCGCTATACCTACTGGCTATTGGTGTCGTGTTACAAATATCAAAATTTCAAACAAAAAAATAAAATGAAAATCGTTTTTACTGGTGGGGGTACTGGTGGACACTTCACTCCGATTATCGCCATCGCACAGAAAGTAAATAAAATTATCGACGAAGAAAGCATTGTAGGATCCAAGCTTTACTTTTTCTCTACCGACCCCTATGACCGCGAAGCACTTTTTGAAAATGGAATAAAATACGAAGAAATTTCTGCTGGTAAAATGCGGACTTATTTTTCGGTCAAGAATTTCTCGGACCTTTTCAAAACTTTCTTTGGAGTATTCGGAGCATTGGTAAAACTTTTTAAAATTTACCCGGATGTAGTCTTCAGTAAGGGCGCCTTTGCATCTTTCCCTGCGGTCATGGCTGCTAGAATACTCAATATTCCGGTTGTCATTCACGAATCTGATTCGGTGCCTGGACGAATGAATCTGTGGTCAGGTAAATTTGCCAAAAGGATTGCGGTGTCCTACCTCGAAGCAGCAGAATATTTCCCAAAAGACAGAGTTGCTTGGACTGGTCAACCAGTTAGAACTGAGATTGAGATACCGAGCGACAGGGCCAAGGCTATCGAATATTTTAAACTAGAATCTGACTTACCAACTATTTTTATCATGGGTGGTTCCCAGGGCGCCGAAGCCATAAACAATGTTATTTTAGACGCTCTGCCTAGGCTCCTCCCACACTATCAAGTCCTGCATCAAGTTGGTGTCAGAAATTTTAAATCAGTAAAAAGTCGCTCTGAAGTTGTGCTAGCTGAAAGTAAAAATAAAAGCAGATACACTCCGATAGATTATTTAAACAACCTGCAGATGAAAAATGCTGCTGGAGTGGCTGACCTTGTTATCTCGCGTGCTGGTTCCGCTATTTTTGAAATAGCCGCTTGGGGGATTCCTTCTATATTGATACCTTTCTCGGAAGAAAAAATGGGTTCGAATGCTATTCATGCCAAGAAGAATGCTTTCACCTATGCTCGCGCCGGCGCCGCCAGTGTTGTCGAAGAAGAAAACCTGACCGCAAATATTTTGGTT
>DATDUL010000016.1:0-4371 GCA_036517715.1 Minisyncoccota bacterium | reverse complement strand
CGCGGATTTTGTTCTCTTCTTCTTCGGTTAGTTCTTTAGCTTTCTTTTCAACTGCGATGTTAGCTGCTTTTAGTATTTTTTTAGCAGATGAATAACCTATGCCGTAAATTGCGGTTAGACCATACTCGAGCCTCTTCTCGTCCGGGATTGTTATACCAAGAATTCTCATATCTTATTGCTTCTGCTTATGCTTTGGGTTAGAACAAATCACTAGCAAATGTCTTTTGCGTTTCACCATTTTGCATTTTGCGCAAATCTTTTTAACTGATGCTTTGATCTTCATGCCGCTGCTTTGTTAATTACTAAAATAATCAAAATAAAACGAAAATAAGGAAAAAACCCTTATTTTTTATCATTTAATCGCTCTATCTGAATGTGAAATGTATCATACACTACTTTCAAAAAAATTACAACCTTTTTACGATTCTACCCTTGCCTCCGTATGGGTCGAGCACGATTTCCACCTTGTCACCCACCAAAACCTTGATTCTGTGCATACGCATTTTACCTCCGAGGTATGCCAATAATCCTTCTCCGGATTCTAACTCGACACGAAACAAAGTTGAAGGCAAAGCTTCAATCACTATTCCGCGTGCGGTCAATAATTTATCGTCTTTTAAGTTGCTCATTTAGCTTCGGAAAATATAATACAAAAAGGTCCCGCTGTCAATCACGGAAATCTTATTTATCTCCATAATTGATTATGATTTTTATACGGTTTAATTTATCTGGCAATTTACTCCTCCAGACTGGTCGTAAAACAAGTTCAGCGCTTTCGATGTTTTTGTTCTCAGCCAAGATCCTTTTGAACTCATCTTTCTTTCGGCCCAACAACTGCCCGGCTACTTCCTCTTCGTTGATTTTATACACAACCTTGCCGGTTCCAGCTAGTCTGAAATTAATGTTTTTTGTATCAACCGACAAAGCATCCTTGTTGCCGAAAGTAAGGATGAAGTTTTGTAGCTCGGGGATAAAAATTTCTTCTCCGTTGTAGTCTGGAACTGCGATTTTCGCTACTTTTTTTACTAAATCAGACTCTTTGAATAGAAAACCGAAAACCGATCCGGTAACTGAAACAGGGGCAGATTCTTCTTTTTGGGTAGCGCTGACATTTGAACTCCCCTCTTTGAAAATTAAAGAGTTCTTGAAAAGTAGATAGTCTTCGGGGACTTGTTCTAATACCTTTTTGGTCAAATTGTCTTTGAGTGTCATCGTCAAACCAGAAGACACTTTCATCTTTTCCTCCTCGGAAACCACATAGAATTTACCCGACATGCCTCCGGTTATGTCCCCCTCGCTACGAGCATAAAACTTGTCATATTTGCCGGTGCCACGAAAACCGAAAACTTTGAAATCGAGCGGACCACTGTTGTATGCCTCGCCTGGTTCGTAACCGTATATACCAACCTTGATAAAACCAGGTGTATCCCCGGTCATGCCTGGCACCACCACCTCTTTCTCGGTTTTATAAATCTTGCCGTTGGAGCCTTCGAGACGAGTATCGATCGAGAGTTTCTGTGGAGACGCACCATATTTGTTGTAAATCAAAACTTGGCCACGGGCTGGGGTCTTCATTTCTTTTTGAGTGGTTGCTGTGATGTTGGTGCTCTCGCTACCCTCCATGGATACTATTTCATAAGACAATTCTGGTCCCTCGACACTGCCACGAACGGCGCTCAGAAGTTCCTCTAATTTAAAATCTTTTGTTTTTGGAGTGATGGTTACTTTGGCAGAAGAAAAGTTTGAAGAAAGTGCGAGGAACAATACCAAAATCGAACACAAGGCCACGAACCAAAGGGTTTTGCGACTTTTGTGTGGTTCTCGGGGTGCTTCTTCTTCGAATGAATTTCTTTCGGCAACCATCCTAGGTTCCTCCACAACCTTTTTCTTCAACAAATGTAGTTTGTTTAGGCGTTCGTCTATCTTGTCGCTCTCTTGTTTTTCAGATACAAATTTTCTCACGGTTTTACGAGTCTCTGTTTTAGAGTGACCCGTGGAAACCATATCTGACATAATTTTTTTAACCATATGTTTGAATTTTAACGGAGAAACTGATTAATGTAAATCGACTCGATGATAAGGAACGGGTCACGGACGACATCATCCTTGACGATGGCGATACCGTGCAGAGATTCTAGACTCAGAAATAGCATTCGGAACTTGGATTCGGTCAAAGTGTATTGGTTCAATTGTTCGGTTTTAATTGTTTTTGAAAAGAAGTCAGCTAAATCTTTGTTGACGGTGATGAAAATGGTTGCTGGGATAGAAATATCGTTGGTTAAATTTCGGAGTGACTCCTGAAAGTTCCTCAACCACTCGGTTCGGATCTCGGTGATTACTGGATCGAACTTTTTCAAAATAGTGTCAGCCATGTGACCCTCGTTATAGATGGTCATGAACGACCGCGCTTCTTCGAAAGTGGTTTTAAGACCTGTGGACAACCTGCGTACAATGAAATTCTCACCGATTGGAAACGAGATGGATTCACGAATAACTTCTTTTTTGACCATTGAGATATCGGTTACTTCGCCGCCTATGTTCACCAGTAAAAAGCTTTCTTGGTTTACAAACATATCCCGAGCAACAGCAAAAGAAGCCATAGTGAATGAAATGAACTTGATTTCTGGCACATTAAAATGTCGAATGATGGATTTCTCTATCTCCGCCAACAGAGCTTCCTGGCTCATCGAAATGAAAATAGACATTTCGAGTTCTTTAGCTTTCTGACCATATGGTTTCGAGGTTTTGTATCCGTTGAGTGTCGTGCTCATGGTTTTGAGCTCGATGGCTCGCACGCGGTTCATGTCTTCACCATATTTTTTGGCATGTTCTTCTTGGAAGAGCTTCATCTCTTTTTCGATCAAACCGTCAGCTAGTTTGGTGGTGAATACAAAAGGTACATTCTTCTCGAGCTCTATGACCCTGGTTTGAGAAGCAAACCAAGGAGAAGACAGAACGCAATAAACTTCGCTCGGTTTGCCATGACCAGAAAGGCACATCCGCCCGGCAACCTCTCTCAAGGTTTTCATAGTTGTTTCAAAAAATTTCTGATGGTCTAGCTCTGCTTCTAGTTTGATGGATTCACGCAAAGTGTAGACTATTTTCGGAGCTCCACTTTGTTGCCGTAGGAAAAGCGCTCCACCAACAGAAGAAGAGCCAATGTCAAAAACTAAAACGAGTGTTTCTTTTTGTTTTTTTGATTTAGAAAATATTGGCACGCAATAATTATAGCACAACGAAAAACATGCGTCACAACTAAGCTAGTACTGCTTTGATACGTCGGATGCCTTGAGCTACGGCTTCTTCTTTTTGAATCTTGAAAGTTCCAAGTTCTCCGGTGTTTTTCACATGGGGTCCGCCACAGAATTCTTTGGAAACTGCATTCTCTAGATTTTCACCGACGAAATACACGGACACCATGTCTGGATATTTGGCACCGAATTCCATCTGGGCTCCTACCTTCTCTGCTTCTTCGCGAGGTATTTCTACTCGAGTCATTGGAAGTTTTGCTTGGATCCAAGCATTTACCATATCCTCAGCACGTTTTAACTCTTCTGGAGTAACTTTTTGAGTATGAGCGAAGTCTATGCGTAATCTCTCGGCAGTGATGTTACTACCTCTCTGGTGGACATGATCACCCAAAATCTCGCGCAGTGCTGCTAGGAGCAAGTGGTGGGCGGTGTGCAGACGTATTGTAGCTTCGCTGGTGTCAGCAAGACCACCTTTGAATTTCTGTTCTCCGCCAGCGCGAGAAAGCTTTTGATGTTCTTCCATTTTCTTATCGAAAGAAGCTCTGTCTACAACAACACCTTTTTCTTTAGCCAGTTCTTCGGTAACTTCAATAGGGAAACCGTAAGTGGTATATAGAATAAATGGGTCTTCTCCTCGTTCAAAGTGTTTTAGTCCATCTTCGAGTGTCTGACGAAATCTTTCTTCTTCAGCTGACAGCTCGCTTAAAATCAAATTCTTATTTTTTTCTAAATGATCATAGTGCTCTTTGTAAGTATTGATATACTCGGAAGCTATATCTGCGCAGAAATTTGTATGTATACCTAAATCACGAGCAAACCGTACTGCACGACGAATAAGTCTACGCGTGAAGTATCCTTGATCTTTGTTGCTTGGGACAACTCCGTCTGCAATCAAAAATGTCGCACCGTGGAGGTGGTCCATGATAACTCTCATAGCGTATGTTTGTTTTTCGTTTGAACCGTAGTTTAGGGTCGAGAGTCTTTCAAGTTGCTTCCGTGGTTTTTCAAATATATCAATAAGAAATGCATCTGGGGTGTCTTGAACTGCCATAACAATACGCATAAGGCCTCCTCCGAAATCTACATTTTGTTGTTTTAATTTTTCATATCCATTCTCGGT
>DATDUL010000015.1:0-3860 GCA_036517715.1 Minisyncoccota bacterium | reverse complement strand
CTATATACTGTGTCGTATTTCAAAAGGTAGGCCATACTCTCAAGTGTTCCCAAGTCATTCAGCGCTACTATTTCAATATCATTCCTTTCCCAGGCAATCTTCAAAAAAGCTCTACCTATTCTGCCAAATCCATTAATAGCTACCCTTATCTTTTTATCCATAAATTCTATAAATAATTACTGTTAAATTCGAACAAGCCAATTATACCAAAACTAAGAAAAATATGTATAATGCTTACTGTAAATTATGCCAGATAAAAAAACAGATCAATTCATACATCTTCATACCCATTCCCACTATTCCCTGCTCGACGGACTCTCAAAAGTAGAAAACATTGTGAAGATAGCCAAAGAAGCCGGCATGCCGGCCATAGCCCTGACCGACCACGGCAACATGTACGGTGCCATAGAATTTTACAAGGAATGCAAAAAAGCTGGGGTTAAACCCATTATTGGTTGCGAGGTATATGTAGCCGAAAGAAAAAGAACAGATAAAGAACCCGGCACAGACAACAAACGCTACCACCTTATATTGCTGGCCAAAAATTTAAAAGGTTACAAAAATCTGATGCGCATTGTGACCGAGGCTAACCTAACCGGCTACTACTATAAACCTCGAGTTGATATGGATTTACTTCGTGAATTTCACGAAGGTATAATCGCGCTCTCAGGTTGTATGGGAGGCAAACTCTCGCGTGCGATACTCGGAGGCGACATGGAAAAAGCCGAAGCCCTGATACTAGAACACCAAGACGTATTCGGTAAAGAAAATTATTTTCTGGAAGTTCAATCCCACCCGCACATAGAACGCGACAAAGAACTGCGTGACATCCTAGTAACCCTAGGTAAAAAGTTTGATATCCCAGTTGTCGCCACCCAAGACTCACATTATCCGTGCAAAGATGACCATAAAGCTCACCATACTCTGCTCCAGGTAAACACCGGTGCCGACGGCAAAGACTCAAGTAAATTTGAATTCTCGGATGATGATTTCTCGCTGATCGATACCAAAACTGCTTTGGAATATTTCTCTGATTATCCAGAAGCTGTCACAAACACAAATATAGTGGCAGACATGTGTGAAGATTATGAGATAGAACTAGGTAAAGCTTACTTCCCGGAATTTAAAATCGAAGGCGACCGCGATCCAAACGAAGTGTTGAAAGAACAATCTTATGCCGGATTTGAATTCAGAAAACTTCCACAAGATAAAAGTTATACCGAGAGACTTGAATATGAATTGGGAATAATTAAACAAAAAGGATATCCTACGTACTTCCTGGTTGTGGGAGACCTGCTAAAATTTGCCCGCGCGAATGGAATACTGACAAACATCCGAGGATCGGTTGCCGGATCGCTGACTACGTACTTACTTGGAATTACCAACGTAGATCCACTGGTATACAAACTACCCTTCGAACGATTCCTAAATCCAGAACGTCCTTCGCTTCCCGATATCGACATGGACTTTGCCGACAACCGCCGAGCGGAAATGATTCATTACGTAAAACAAAAGTACGGCGAAGACCGGGTGGCGCAGATAGGAACTTTCGGTACCATGATGGCCAAAGGTTCCGTACGTGATGTTGCCCGTGCACTCGGTTACGAATACTCCATCGGGGATAGAATCGCCAGTATGATACCGCTCGGTTCACAAGGAACACCGATGACCATAGAACACGCATTTGAACTCGTGCCCGAACTCGCCGAAGCTTACAAAAAAGAAAAAGACACAAAAGAAATAATAGACCTAGCTAAAAAAATGGAAGGTTGTGTCCGGCACGTGTCGGTGCATGCTGCCGGTATCGTGATCGCCCCGAAACCACTGTATGAATTCACCCCAATTCAATACGATCCAAAAGGTGGTGACGTTATAACCCAATACGACATGTATCAGATCGAGGATGTGGGTCTACCAAAATTCGACTTCTTGGGTATTCGAAACTTGTCTATCCTAGCGGACGCGGTCAAAATTGTAAAAAGAACCAAAGGCATCGAAGTAGATTTGGAGTATGTAGACATTGCTGACAAGAAAACTTTCGAATTGCTTGCCTCTGGCCAGACAGAAGGACTTTTCCAATTGAACGGTTCTGGTATGACTGCGTATCTGAAACAACTAAAGCCGTCCACCATCCACGACATCAACGCTATGGTGGCGCTGTATCGACCGGGACCGATGCAGTTCATTCCTTTGTATATTGAACGTAAACACAATCCCCGCCTAGTGAAATACATGGACCCAATGCTGGAACCAATTTTGAAGCAGACCTATGGAGTGCTCGTTTATCAAGACGACTTGCTGATGATTGCTATTAACATTGCAGGATACAGCTGGGGTGAAGCTGACAAATTTCGTAAAGCTGTGGGTAAAAAGATTCCCGAAGAAATGGCCAAGCAAAAAGAAATATTTATCCAAGGTTGCGTAAATCACAGCAAGTGGCCACTTAAAAAAGCACAGGAACTGTGGGCCTGGATAGAACCTTTTGCCGCCTATGGATTCAATAAAGCACACTCCGCCTCCTATGGACGTGTGGCGTATCAAACCGCCTACATGAAAGCCAACTTCCCTGTCGAATATATGACGGCGATACTGACCGCGGAGTCCGGCGATGTAGAGAAAATTTCTGAAATCGTACATGAGTGTAAAAACATGAACATCAAAGTTCTACCACCAGATGTAAACGAAAGTTATAAAGCATTTACGTATATCAACGAAGACACTATTCGATTCGGACTCTACACTGTGAAAAATCTAGGTGGCGACATTGGCGAAGCCATCATCGAAGAACGCAAGCAAAACGGGCCTTATACTTCGATTGGTAACTTCCTCGACCGAGTGAAACATAAAAATTTAAACAAGAAATCCATGGAAGCTCTGATAAAGTCCGGTAGCATGGATGCATTTGGAGATCGCGGAGTTCTTTTAGCAAACCTAGAAGACATGCTTTTGTACAACAAAGAAGCCAACAAAAAACCTGAAAACCAAGCTTCCCTTTTCGGCGGAGCAATGGAAGTCAAAGCTCCAGAATTTCAATTGCGCGAAGCAGAGGTGGCGACCCAAAGTGAAAAACTAGGCTGGGAGAAAGAATTGTTGGGGTTATATATTTCTGGCCATCCACTCGACCGACTACGAGACAAACTCAAAGACAAACCAGTCAACATTAAAAAAATAAAGGAAGAACTCGGAAATGGCCACCCTATCACCATCGGCGGTATGTTCACCGCAGTGAAACAAGTAATAACCAAAAAGAACGAACGCATGGCCTTTGTAACAATTGAGGACTTAACTGGTAACATCGAGGCTGTGGTCTTCCCAAAACTTTTCCAAGCCAACATCGAACTAATAGTTCCTGAAAAATGCATCGCCATCTCAGGCAAAGTGACAATCCGAAACGGCGAAAAAAGCTTGATGATAGAAGCGATAAAAGAAATCTAGTTATACAACGTCATCGCCTTTTGGAGGCTTTCGGTATAGATGACTTCGATAGCTTCGCCGATAGATTTGGCGAGTTTTTTGAGTTTGTCGAGTTCTTCTTTTTTGAAATCACTCAGGAGGAAGTTGTGAACTTTGTCTTCGCCTTGAGGCTTCTTGGTTTTACCCGTTGGAGTGGTCGGACAAATCCCAATTCTAATTCTGGCAAACTCACGTGACTTCACAGACTTGATAATGGACTCAACTCCATTATGTCCCCCGCTGGAACGATTAAAAGATATTTTTATTTTACCAAAAGGCAGATCGATGTCGTCATAAATTACTATCAAATTAGCTAAGTCTTTTTTTGACTTCATTAATGGACCAACTGATTTACCTGAGTTGTTCATAAAAGTATCCGGGGTTAGATATTTCACACCCTTGAGCTC
>DATDUL010000014.1:0-2685 GCA_036517715.1 Minisyncoccota bacterium | reverse complement strand
CGTCTTGTAGGCTTGTACAAATCGCATCATTCTCATCGACTGAAAAGCCAAGATTTTTTAAAAATTTATGTTCATCACTGTGTTTTGTGAAATTATCTTCACCTTCGTGCACATACATGTCATAAGCGAAGAAATCTAGCTTTCTTTCTTTAACTAAATTCGGGTCGAGTTGTCTCAAACTCCCGGCTGCTACGTTCCGAGTATTAGCATATATAGGCTTCCCTTCTTTCTCTTGTTTTTGATTCAACTTTTTAAAAACATCTTTACGCATCAGGACTTCTCCGCGAACCTCCAACACTTTCGGCGGGAAGAGGTCGGATCTCTTGGAATTCTTGAGGTCCGACCTCAAAGAGCCGAGAAAAAGTGGCACAGAATCAATCATCTTCAAATTCTCAGTTATGTCTTCCCCCACAAACCCATCTCCCCGAGTTGCCCCACGCACAAAAACACCATTTTCGTATATGAGTGATACCGCCAAGCCGTCGAACTTTATTTCACAAAAGTAGTTGAAGCTTTTATTTGGAACGAGTTTCTTGATCCTCTTTTCCCAATCTTCCAATTCTTCGAAAGAGAAGGCATCATTTAGAGACAGCATTCTGACTTTATGTTTTACTTTTTCAAACTTATCCAAGGGTTTACCGCCCACCCGTTCTTCGGGAGCATTCGGATCTACAAATTCGGGATGCTCTTTCAGTATGCTTTTGAGCTCTCTATTCAATGAATCGTACACCGCATCAGTAACAGCAGGATCGTCTTTGACGTGATACAAATCACGCAACCGCGCAATCTCCGCCCGTAATTTTTTTACTCTTTTTTCTGCTTCGGCTTTATCCATGTTAGTAGTTTACTTCAAGGCGACGTTCTACCCTCCTTGTACTTGTGGAAGCGCAGTCAGTCCCCTCGCCTATGTTGTAACCTTCAGAAATTATAGAAGTAGTATCTGGAGAAAAAGTTTTAGTGACGGTTACCTTGGCACAAGCCTCGCGTTCCGCACCCAAATTTGGCAGGTAAAAAATCCACGGCCCTACAGCTGTGCCTTGATGCAAATCCAGAGGCGTACCAGCACAGTTTGGCACCGCGGTAGCTACTAGCGAATCCACACTCGAAGGATTAATTCCGAAAAAGCTTTTAGTACCCTGAAAATCATAATACAGTGCGCATTCGGCTCCAGTATCAGCGGCAAAGAAAGCTTCGTTACTTTCAGGTCCAGTGGAACTGAACACAACCTCCCGAAAAGATATCTCCGCGAGCCCCAAGGTGATTGCCAAAATAATGCTGGTCAAAACTACAGCAAAAAGAATCACGAAACCCTGTTTTTGTTTATTGTTTTGTTTTTTGTATTTATGCATCATTGTCCAGGCCAATTAAATAAATTTTCTGAAAAAGTCATCTGATACTCTTTGCCTCTGACTCGCCAAACAACAGTGGAATACACATACATCTCTTCTTGCCCTGGGAAAATAGTGGTGCTGATCACTCGGCTGTAACTTGTATTCTCCCCTCCCGAATCGTAATTGTACTCCAAGGTAAGCGGGTTGTATTTTAAGTCTGGGCAAGACCCAGTACAAGAGATAAATGGTGTCTGAATTATATTCTGTGGCGGTGGATAGTTAAACAATTCTCCGTGGTCGAAATAACAACCATCAGAGGAGAAGGCTTTGTCACAAGCCTGCATTTTGGCTACAAAATCCGGCCAGCCTGTACCAGTAGTGGAATAAAGCATGTACGTGTCGCGCATATTGCGAACATATTCCAAACCTTCCTGAGCTAGGTAGGTAGCCACTACTTTTCTTTTAACTTGATCAATTTCTGAAACGTTGTTCGACAATATTACCAGCATGGCAGTAATCGAAATAGTCAAAATCATGATGGCCACCAGAGACTCTACCAGAGTAAATCCGGATTTAAAATTAATTTTAGTTTTGTTAAAAATGAATTTCATATTTTCTAAATATCCAACAACCGCTGACTGACTGCTGTTTCTAATGAAAAGGATGTGTTGCCGTCTTTACCTTGTATTTCTCCGGCAAGTTTAATAACAACAAAAGGTTGGTTGGTATCATCTGGTGGAGGCTCGGCACCTAGTACAGAGAATCCGGAAGCGCTGTCGATGATTAGATTTGGAGCACTGACAAGCTCAACCCAACTCACACCACTGTCGATAGACTTACTGATATTGAGTCCGTTTGTCCCGGCATCAATCTTGTAAACCCATTGGTCATTTACATCATCAGGGGACCCATGGGTATCTTCAAAAGCAATTAAGTAACCCAGATCACAACTTTGTGCTTTTTCTGGAGCCACCAACGCATCACCGTTTAGCTCGCAATGGTACGAATAACCAGTACGTAGGTTTCTGGACATCTCTTCTAAAGCAAAACTCACGTTGTCGAGCACTGTGCGTTCGTCGGTATTTTTATGACTTATGGAGTTAGCATTTAAAAGAGAACCTACTCCGATAACCATAACCACCAAGAAAAGAGACGTGGCGATCATTGTCTCGATAATCGTGAATCCGGGTTGTGTTTTGGTATACAAAAAATGTTTCATCTAATTTAATTGAATTCTACCTGAAGAGTAGACTTTTATCGAGGATACAAAAGAAGAGTCTGGCGAAGCAATTTGAATTTCAGCATAGGAAATAGGCTCGACTAGAGGCTCGAGAATTTCAGGAGAAGTCATCAA
>DATDUL010000013.1:0-3897 GCA_036517715.1 Minisyncoccota bacterium | reverse complement strand
GATCGGAAACTGTCGCCGCAGGCGACGATTTCTCTCGTGATCTACACATTCAATGGCACCGAGCGGATCCGTCAGGAAATCAGCAACCCGAACAGTCCCACCGGCCGTGACACTATTTATGGTGCTCTGAAAGGGAACCATATTTTCGCCGTTGTCGAAGGCGACCCCGAACACAACGGTGAATATGCCCTTTTGTGTGCCAACGGTATGGTCGGCTCCAATCCGGTGGGTGCGGCCAATAAACAAAGCCTCGGCATTATCAACGACGGTGTTGTAATTATTCAGGACGGTGGGAGTGTTTGCCGCGATTTGAATATTACCTGGCAGGAGGCCAGTGAGCTGGCTCAGCGCGAAGGGTTAAAAAGTTACTGGGAAGACGGCACTTTTTATGTTTTGATCCATCCCGGCGACCATTTTCAAAAAACAGGCGGTATCTGGCATGTAATCCACCCTGCTGCACCGGCCACAAACGTACCAGACTTCCCGGATCTGTAATAAGTTTGTCTGTTCAATCTGCATTTTAATCCAGCTCACCCGAGCGAAACAGAAGGCTTGCCTCTGACCCCGGGTGAGCTTTTTGTTTTTTTGATATATTTTTCTACTATTATTACGATACGGCCGTGTTGTAATGATAGTACCTTTCGATCATCTTTTATTTAACTCATAGAGTTTTGATGACTTGAAGCTCCTGTTTGTGAAATTTGAGGAAGCCACTGCCATAGCTAAATAACCCTTCACATTTTTTGAGGGTTGTGGTATATTATTCTCCGAAATTGTTCCTTTGGAAAGTTTAGGTTTTAGAAAAGATGGTACCTCTCTGAATACGTGGTTGCCAATGTTTAGTAAGGTATCATTTTCTCTTCACCACAAACTTTTAATAACATGGGAAGAACACTCCTGTTAATCGCTTTTGTACTTCTCTGTGGAGGTGCACTTATTTTGCTGAAAAGCATTTTGAAATTTATCCTCGTTTTAGCCGCGTGCGGCTTCATTGGAGGAGCCATCCTCGAAATGTTTTTCCCAGGAATTCTCCTGGGCAGTAGCTCTAGAAGGAGTTGAAACTTCACCAAAAAATGAAAAACATGTTAAACGTCCGCCTCGGACCGAAAGGGTTCGCTGATGCGGACTTTTTTCGTGCTGGATTATTCGGTTTTGCAAGAATATTACCAAGGTAGGGAACCATTACGTCTACTTGACTTTATATACATATATGGTATGATATTTACTGAAAATTCAGTATCTGTTTAACTTATCTGCTCATTATGAATAAAGATGAAAAAGACCATATGAAATCCATATGGGGAACACTACTATTGATAGTAGTGGCGTGTGTGTTGCTGGCCATCTTGGTCGCAATTTTCCAAATATATATTTGGCCACTTCGCTAAGAAAGAACCTCGTTAAACCACAGTAAAATACTGCTAGTGTTTAACGGGGTTTTCTTGCTTCTGGTTGGATTTTATTGAGGCTTTAAATCGACTTTAGGAGTTTGGAACTTCACTTTTTCTTCTTTGCCGAAGATTATTTTATCTGGTTGGAAAAGTTTGTTTAGTTTTACGGTGCTCTTTTTTATCTTGACTGAGCCGTCTTTGTAAAGTTTCAATTCCAACAGCATACCTTGCATAGTATTGGTGCTGAACTTCTGGTCAAAGATGAAGTTGCCGAGTGAGTAGGCGATGAAACTATTTTTATATACTTCTGTGTCTTGGATAACATGCGGATGATGTCCGATGACTATTTTCGCTCCAGCATCTACGGCGCGGTGGGCGAGCAATTCTTGGCGGGCGTTGTGCTTGGTTTTGTATTCGTCGCCAAAGTGGAAGGAGACTACTAGATAGTCAACTTTCTCGGAAGCATTTTTTATAATTTCGCTAAAGCGGGGATTCGAAGCAAGCAGGATTCCGGACTTCTCGGCGGTAGCTTTCATAGAGTTCGGTCCGACATCAGAAAATCCCAGGAACCCTATTCGCATTCCATATTTTTCTATAACGGTTGGACTTTCAGCTTCCAATGAATTTTCTCCACCACCGGTGTAAGTTATTTCGTTTTCGCGGAGTCTGGCGAGGGTGTCAGTATAAGCGTCACGTCCCCAGTCGCCGATGTGGTTGTTGGCTACACTGACGATGCTTATGCCGGCGCCACGGAGCGCTGGTACTACAGAAGGATCCATGTGGAATGAATATAAATTACCCAAATCTTTACCTCGGTCAGAGGCGGTGCCTTCGAGGTTGGCAAAGGCGATGTCGGCCTTGTCCAAGTGGTCGACTTTGGTAAACAAAGCTGAATAGTCTCCACCGAAGTTTTTGTTGACCGAACTACGTACCCCACGGTCGAGCATGATGTCTCCTACGAAATTCATGGTTATGTAATCCGGTTCGCGGATGTCTGGTATGTCGAGGCGTTCTTTTATCCAATCTTCTTTGGCATCGGATGGTCCACCATAGTAAACGTGTTTGTTTAAGTACTTCACGATACTCTGCACGTCCTTCTGTCTGTCTTTACTGCGAAGCAACACGATACCGATCGGTCGTTTGGTTTCTTTACCCAAAGGCAGTTCAAAAGTAGAGATGACTGTTTGTAGTGCTGGATCAGTGAAGCCACTTTTGCCACCGGTATAGCCAGGCAAAGCCAGGAACTGATTTGTACTAAACCACGTATGTATTTTATTTTTGTAACTGCGATTAGTAGTCAGCTTCAGGAGGTCAGGGGAGTTTTGTTTGATGTAGCCAGTTAACTTGAACAGGTCAGACACGGTGGAAATATTTTTGTCGGACAGACCGCTCGGGTCGTCATAGTTGGTATTTACCATTTTGATGCGGGTTGCTTCCTGATTCATTTTTTTTAAAAACACATCACGTCCCCAATGTTCAGCCAAAACCTCGGCGGCATCGTTTGAAGACTCGAGTAAAAGGGGATAAATAAGTTCAGATACTTTTACTTTTTCGCCCACTCGGAAATTTCCATTTTGTCCATAAGTTGAGAGAGCGCGTTTTGAGACTCTGGTTATTTCTCCATCTTCGCGCAATTCTTCTGCCACATAGGCTGTCATGAGTTTAGAAACGGAAGCAATCGGTAGCTTCTTCTCTGGATTTTTAACCATGATTATTTCGCCGGTAGCTAAGTCTCCGACGATGTAGCTTTCCGCCAATATCCTCGACTCTTTGACTTCATCGTTGATAGAGTAAAAATATTTTTCTACATCCTCCACTACTGTGGTTGTATTGCCTTGAGTTACCGTAGTTGAAACAGAAGCAGTGGTGTTCGAAGCATTAGTTTTTATTGGCAGAGTTTCTCCCATAGCAAAAGCAGCCAAAAAAACTCCGAACATAATCGGCACCAACGCAAAAAGTCCAATTTTGAGCTTGTATTTCAGGTTTCGCATTATGCTACAAATATATAATCAATCGTCTTCTTTTCCAAATCTACCGTTTTCACTTCTATGTTGACGCGATCACCCAGGCGGTATCGCTTGTTTTTCTTTTTACCCACTATTTCCATTCTCTTTTCATTTAATTCGTAGAAATCATCGGTTAGGTATTTCATCCTCACCATACCTTCGGATTTGGTTTCGGTTTCTTCTACATATACACCCCATTCCGAAACACCACTGACAACGCCTTTGAACTTTTTGCCCAAATTGTGCGACATGAATTCTACTTGTTTGTATTTTACACTTGCTCGTTCGGCGTCGGTGGCTCGCTTTTCTTGCTCGGAAGCTATTTTTGAAATTTTTTCAAATTCATACAACCTGTCTTTTTTTATTTTTCTGTGAGCTAGGTGGTCGATGAGTAAACGGTGAACTATGATGTCCGGGTAACGCCTGATCGGGGAAGTGAAGTGGGTGTAGTGTTCGAACGCGAGTCCATAGTGCCCTATGTTTTTCGTAGAATAAACAGC
>DATDUL010000012.1:0-2016 GCA_036517715.1 Minisyncoccota bacterium | reverse complement strand
GTAAGTCTCACAGGTTCGGTAGAAGCCACTCCGCTTGCCTGTATCTGTAGAATAAGTTTTAAAATTTCCTGACCAATGGATATTTCCATGGTTTTGAAAAGCTGGAGACCTTCACGCTTGTATTCAACTAGGGGATCTCTTTGTCCATAGGCGCGCAAATTTACTGACGACCTCATGTAGTCCATGGTCTCCAAGTGCTCTGTCCAAAACATATCTATGGTTTGGAGAATAACTCGGCGCAATGTTGCTGTCATAGCTAGCGCTGTCGTAGCTCGCTCTGTCGTAGCTTCGCCTAATGTTAATTTGCCTGCGGCATTTTCACCTTCTGCCTCTGTGTAAAGTCCTAGAACATAACTTTTAACGGCGTCATCTGGTCCAGTCAGAATTTCTCGACGACGACTGTACATTATCTTTCTTTGAAAGTTTAAAACATCGTCAAACTCCAGTACATGCTTACGAGTGTCAAAATTGAATCCTTCTATTTTTTGCTGGGCACTCTCCAGAGAATTGGTAATCATTCTGTTTTGGATCGGCTCATCTTCTTTTATACCAAGTCGTCCCATCATGTTTTTTATGGAGTCCCCGCCAAAAACTCGCATGAGATGATCGTCAAGTGAAACAAAAAACTGAGTCTCTCCTGGGTCGCCCTGCCTGCCTGATCTTCCACGGAGCTGATTATCTATTCTCCTGGCATCATGACGTTCTGTACCAAGAACAAAAAGTCCACCTACAGACTTTACTTTTTCATATTCTTCGGGTGTTCCCGGACTTCCACCAAGTTTTACATCCACTCCACGACCAGCCATGTTTGTAGCAATAGTTACGGCACTTTTTCTTCCAGCTTGGGCAATTATTTCCCCTTCCCTGGTGTGGTTTTTGGCATTTAGTATTTCGTGAGGAATACCTTCGGCGCGCAAGTATTCGGAAAGCAATTCGTTTTTTTCAATTGAAACAGTACCAATGAGAACAGGCTGACCAATCAAATGTCTGGCTTTAACTTCCTGACTTATTGCTTTAAACTTTCCTGGTTCTGTTTGAAAAATAAGGTCGTTGTGGTCTTTTCGGTTTATGGGTTTATTGGTAGGAACTGTCACAGTATGTAGTCCATATACTTTGTAGAATTCTTCAGAAGAAGTAGTAGCCGTACCAGTCATACCAGAAAGTTTTTTATAGAGCCGAAAATAATTTTGAAAAGTAATAGAAGCAAATGTTCTTGATTCTTTCTGGATTGGAACCCTTTCTTTTGCTTCAACGGCCTGATGCAGACCCTCGGACCAACGCCTCCCGGGCTGAAGGCGACCAGTGAATTCATCTACTATAATTACTTCGCCGTCCTTAATCACATATTCCTTGTCTTTATGAAAAAGGGCGGCTGCTCTGACAGCAGTTTCCAAATGATGGACAAATTTGACACCTTTTTCGGTGTAGATATTATCAATCCCAAGAATTTTTTCCACAAAACTTATGCCAGAGTCGGATAGGGACACGGTTTTAAACTTTTCATCTACAGTATAGTGCTCGCCTTTTTCTAGTTTTGTGGCAATATCAGCAAACTTCTGGTACAAATCCTCGGAATCTCCGGCCGGTGCGGAAATAATAAGTGGTGTACGAGCTTCATCTATCAAAATAGAGTCCACTTCATCAACAATTGCATAGTTGTATTCCCTTTGACGAAGTCTTCCTTCTTCATATTCAATGTTGTCATACAAATAATCAAAACCGAATTGGTTATTTGTACCGTATGTGATATCTGCCTGATAAGCTTGTCGCCGAGAAACTGGACGGAGGAATTCGTTAAAAATCTTAAAAGTACCGGTTTCATCTCTTTTTTTATCTAACTCCGTATGAGTGGGATCATACAAGAAAGATTCGTCATGATTTATAATTCCAACAGAAAGACCAAGAAAAGAATAGATTTGGCCCATTAAAACTCCATGCAATCTGGATAGATAATCGTTGACTGTAACCAAATGAACACCTTTCCCTGTCAACGCATTCAGATAAATAGGCATGGTT
>DATDUL010000011.1:0-15042 GCA_036517715.1 Minisyncoccota bacterium | reverse complement strand
CTGGTTTCTATTTTTAGGTCAAAAAGATAATTTATTTGTATGAAAATGAAAGGCAAATTAATTGTAATAGATGGTACAGATGGATCTGGTAAAGCAACCCAAGTCGAGCTATTAGCGAAGGCCTTGAAGAAGGAAGGGCACAAAGTACAGGTGGTAGATTTCCCGGAGTACTATGATAACTTCTTTGGTAAATTCATCGGACACTGTCTTTCTGAGCAATACTATAATTGGCTCAAAGTACATCCCAAGATTGCTTCTGTGGTCTATGCTGCTGACCGCTTTGAATCCAAAGAAAAAATAGAAGGATTTTTAAAAAAGGGTTATGTGGTAATAGCGAACAGGTACGTGTCTGCAAATCAAATCCATCAAGGAGGCAAAATTGCGAGTGCAAAAAAGCGAGCAGAATTTATAAAATGGCTCGATGAGATGGAATATAAAGTATTCAAAATTCCTCGACCAGATGTCACCCTTTATTTGTCTCTTCCGATTGCAATAGTGCTCAAACTTATAGGTGAGCGAGACGGAAAGATGAAACGGGAATACTTGAAGAAGAAAAAGGATGTTCACGAGAGCGATGTTGATTTTCTAATCAACTCCAGAAAGAGTGCCATGTGGTTGGTAAACAAAATACCAAATTTTTATAAAATAGATTGTAGCGCAAAAGGCAGTATCCTATCCCGCGAAGCAATTCATGAAATGGTTTATAAAGAAGTGAAGAAAGTAATCAAGTAAAATATGAAAATTCCAGTAGTAAATGAACAAGATGAAATAATAGGTAGCGAAGAACGGTCAGTTGTTCATCGTGATGGACTAAAACACAGAGAGGTGGGTGTATGGCTTGTTACTTCAGACGACGAGATTGTTTTTCAAAAACGTGCATTATTTAAAGAAATCTACCCTGGGCTCCTAGACTGTACAGCTGGTGGTCATGTGGATTCTAGTTCTGAATCTTACGAAACTGCAGCTACTCGTGAGCTGGTCGAAGAAACTGGTCAGAGAAATTTAAAGCTATTTATGTTTGATAAAAAATATGGAGAAGAGTTTGATCCTGTAACAAATATAAGCAATAATCGTTTCAGTACTGTTTTTGTTGCCAGATTGAATACACCTGTTGAAGAACTTGTTGTTGAAGACGGAAAAGTGACTAGCTTTAAAGCTTTTTCTATAAATTCTCTTAAAAATCTAGATGATACACAAAAGGAGCAATTCATTCCAAGGTTTATAACCGATGAATCCATTAATGATTTTCAAAAAATGATAGACTTTTTACATACAAATAAAAGCTAAGAAAGTTTTAATATAAAAATATTATGCAAAACAAAATTAAGTTTAAATCGAAGATACTTTTAGTTAATCGTTGCGTTGTTTTAAACAAGCAAGGCAAATTTCTGCTTTTACAAAGAGCTAAAAACGACTCGTATGACCCGATGATGTGGGAGTTCCCTGGTGGTAAATTAGAAGAAGGGGAGGATGTATCCCAAGCATTAGAGAAAGAAATTCTTGAGGAAGCAGGGATTATAGTTAATCCGTTAGAAAGAATAGCTTATGTAGAAAGTCAGTTAAATCTAAAGGGTAAATACAAGGGTTACACCTACGTTTTGTTAATTGGCATAGGGTTACACAAACATGGGAAAGTAACACTAAGCGATGAACACAACGCTTATGTATGGGTTACCGAGAAGGAGGCGCTGGAGATGGATCTAAGGAATGAAATTCGACGTGCCTTGTTGGTGTTATCAAAAACAATTAAAAAAGTTACAAAGAAATAAAAAGCATGCAAAATTCTAACCACTATATTATATTTTCACACGGATTCGGTGTTAGAAAAGATTCAAGGGGATTATTTTTAGACATTGCAAGCTGGCTTAAAGATTATACCAGTGTTATGTTTGACTATAACGAAATTAGGGAAGAGGAGAATACCATTGTTGTTAAAATCCTCTCCGAGCAGTCAGAAAAATTAAGTGAGGTCGTGAATAAAATTGGTCGCGAGAACCCAGAAGCAACAATAGACATCATTACTCATTCCCAGGGCGCTATACCTGCTGCTTTGGCGAAAATAGATATCCCAGTACGCAAGGTTGTTTTGCTTGCACCTTCAATAAACAAGGACATGAGTAAGATGATTAAATATTTTGAGCAATATCCAGACACGGTAATAAATTTAGAAGGAGAGTCTGTGTTGGGTCGCAGAGACGGCAGCAAAACAATAGTACCCAAGGAATTCTGGCAGGAAAAACAGAAATACGATCAAGTGTCACTGTATAATGAATTATCTACAAGACACGAAACTACCATTGTCTTTGCAGACCAGGATGAGGTTGTTTCAAGCGATGTTGGGGCTTTATCAAAAAACATGAAAGTAATTCATTTAAATTCAGACCATAACTTCACAGGAGAAGCCAGAAATGAATTGCAAAAAACCTTATTAGAAATATTTGCAAAATAGTCATGGAAAAAATACCAGTAGTAAATGAACAAGATGAAATAATTGGATACAAAGAGCGCTACGAAACAACTCGCGAAGATATTCAGCGAATTGTTGGACTGTGTGTATTTAATGAAAAAGGAGAGGTTTTGATTGCAAAAAGAGGAATTACTAAAAAAATTGATCCAGATAAATGGGGTCCATCTGTAGCGGGGACAGTAGCTGAAGGATTTGAATACGACGACACGGTGGTAAAAGAAGCTGAAGAGGAAATCGGCTTAAAAGACATTACTCCAACTTTTTTGAAAAAATATTTTTACGAAACTGAAAATACCAGACGTTTTGCTAGCATGTATTATGTGGTTATAAATTCCAATACAGAATTTATTTTAGAAAAAGACGCGGTGGCAGAAGTAAAATGGATAAACCCGACAGAATTAGAAGACTGGGTTAACAAAAAACCAGAAGATTTCACCCCTAATTTTTTACACGGATCATTGGCAAATATAAAAGAAATTACTGAAGTTATTAAAAAGTAAATGCAAATCAAAGTTAAAAAAATAAATAGTGATGCGAAGTTGCCGACGCATGGGCACCCGGGGGATGCGGGGATGGATTTTTATGCTATTGATACGGCGGTATTTCCTCCGCATGCACAGGTGCGGGTACATACCGGTGTGGCGATAGAAATCCCCGAGGGACATGTAGGACTCATCTGGGATAAATCAGGAATATCTTTCAACATGGGGCTCAAAGTTATGGGTGGGGTAATAGATGCGAGTTACAGAGGCGAGATAATTATGAGTTTGCTCAATACCACTGACAAAGAGGTGGTTATGGAGGCCGGGCACAAGATTGCCCAGATGCTCATTCAAAAATTCGAACATTGTGATATTGTAGAGGTAAGTGACCTTTCTGAGACGGTACGAGGCGAAGGTCGGGAGGGAAGCACTGGGCATAAGTAATATGGAAGACAAGATAAAGAACTTAATAACAGAATCTTTAAAAAGCCTAAACATAGAAGGGGCAGATTTTGTAGTTGAGCACCCTGGTGATTTGTCGATGGGGGATTATTCGACGAATGTGGCGATGGTGCTTTCTAAAAAGCTCGTACAGAATCCGAAAGAACTCGCTGATAAAATAGTAGCTACCATGTCAAGGTTTAACCTTGACATGGTAGAAAAAATTCAAGTCGCTGGACCAGGGTTTATAAATTTCTATTTATCACCGCAGTATTATCACACCGCGCTACGGAACATTTTGAAAGCAGGAGAAAATTATGGAAAAGTGGAAATACATAAAGGTAAAAAGATACTTACGGAACATACGAGCATAAACTTGTTCAAGCCTTTTCACATCGGTCACTTGATGAACAATGCTATCGGAGAATCCATAACTCGCTTTGCACGGTTCTCTGGTGCAGAAGTCACTGCTATTTCTTATCCTTCAGACGTTTCGCTCGGTATCGGCAAGGCTATTTTCATAATCCTTGCTGACGGTATAGATAAACTGAATTCCTTGGATACTTTGTCTGAAAAGCTTACCTACATTGGGGAATGTTATGTGCGTGGAACCAAGGCTATGGAAGAAGATCCAAGCGTCGAGCCACGAATACGCGAAATAACTAAAATGATTTATGACCATATTCCAGGTCCTGAATTGGAAGCTTATGAAATAGGCAAAGAAATCAATTTGTCGTATTTCAAAACAATGTCTGACAAACTCGGCTCTAAATTCGCTGCATATATTTTTGAAAGCGAAGCAGGCGTAGAAGGCAAAAGACTAGTTATGGAACATACAGGGAAAAGCCTGCCTGCCGGTAGGCAGGTTTTCAAGGAGTCCGATGGTGCCGTCATATATGAAGGCGAACAAGATGGTCTACACACCAGAGTGTTTGTAAACAAAGAAGGTTATCCTACCTACGAGGCCAAAGACGTGGGGTTGATGTTCCTCAAATTCTCGAGGTACAATCCAGATATATCTATCTTCATAACCGATCACGAGCAGTCCGAATATTTCAAAGTTGTTGTACACGCAGCTGGTAAAATAAACAAAGTTTGGCAGGACAAAACTGTGCACCGCACCCACGGACGTATGAGCTTCAAGGGGCAGAAAATGTCATCTCGTCTCGGTGGCGTACCAATTGCCAGCACCCTGTTAGACGCGGTGAAAGAAGAAGTAACAGAAAAGGCTAGAGAAATACCAGAGCAGACCAAAGAAGCTATATCCGTAGCCGCTTTGAAATTCGCAATTCTCAAAAGTATGGCTGGCAAGAATATAAATTTTGATCCAGAGACTTCTCTTTCCTTCGAAGGTGACTCTGGTCCGTATCTACAATACTCCACTGTACGCGCTGGATCTATTTTAGAAAAAGCAGGGGAGGTTAAGGCCGAATTTGATTTGAAACAAGACATCACCGAAGTGGAAAAATATTTGGACAGATTCGAGGAAGTAGTCACCAAGTGCATCACCCTCTGGGAACCGCACCACATGGTGGACTATCTACTCAATTTATCCCAGAGGTTTAATTCTTGGTACGGGCAAGTGCGCATAATCGACGAAGAGAACAAAGAAATGCAGTACAATTTGGCAATAGTTAAAGCATTCACCCTGGTTATGAAAAATGGCCTCTACCTCCTCGGTATTGAAACTCCAGAGAAAATGTAGTCCTTTACTTTTTATGTTTATGTGTTATTATCTTTTCAGATAATCTTTTGGAGAACATGCGTTTTGCGTTAAGTGTCTATAAAAGTATGGGCATTTATGTTGAGCAAAGGCTCCTTTCATTCGTTTTTTAATATTTTTTGTCATGGCCAGCAACGCTAATGAAAAAACCACTGTGATTGTAAAGTCACAGAGGTATGGAGACAGACCTTTCCATTTTGATGGGAAGGTAGACATTCACCAGGCATCAGAACGACTGAAGACTCCATGGTATAACCTTGAGATAGAAAACTCAAACCCGTCACCCTTTCAAGGGTCGCGGTTCCGCCCTCAACCGGAGCCTACTGAAGGGCTTGCTTGTGACGGAGATTGGTAATCTCGGTAAAAATTAACAAGCCCGATCTGAATGCAGAGACGGGCTTGTTTTGTACTTTTTTAATATTATGGCAGCGACAAGCTTATCTAGTAGAATTTTTTTTCTTTACTTATATCAAATTTCTAGTATTATGAAGTTATAAGCGTTTGAGAGGTTATCAACCTCGAGGCTCTAGGAAGAAAGGAGAAATCCGATTAGACTCTAGCGGGTAAGCCCGACAAAGCTGTAAATCAAGAAGTAATTAAGGTGGTACCACGGCTCATGAGACCCGTCCTTAAACAGTAATTTTCTATTATTGTTTAAGGACGGGTTTTTATTTTACTAATTTAAAAAATAAAACTATGAGTACAAAAGAAAATAATCCCGTGCGAAACGACGAGTCCAAGGACTCTGTTTCTAACGGGACAGGCAAAAGTGAAGCAGCACAGAGAGAAGAAAAAGTTCTCGAATTTTGGCGTGAGAATAAAACTTTTGAAAAAAGTTTGACCAAGGACGCTCCGAAAGGGAACTATGTTTTCTATGATGGTCCTCCTTTTGCTACTGGCACCATGCACTACGGACACATACTCGGCAGTACTGCCAAGGATGTAATAGGACGATATCAGACAATGCTCGGGTACCACGTACCTCGTAAATGGGGTTGGGACTGTCATGGACTACCGATTGAACACCTAGTAGAAAAAGAATTAAAGATTGCAGGACACGTGGAAATAGAAAAACTCGGCATAGATAAATTTGTAGAATACGCTCGCAGTAAAGTTCTGCAGTTTGATAAAGAATGGGAAGTAGGCGTCGAACGTATCGGCCGTTGGGTGGATTTCGAAAAGGGATACAAGACTATGGACAATACTTTTATGGAGTCTGTCTGGTGGGCGCTTTCGGAAATGAATAAAAAGGATTTGGTATATGAAGGTGTACGCGTTTTGGCATACTGCGCGCGTTGTGAGACTCCGATAGCCAACTCTGAGATCGCGATGGATAACAGCTATAAAGACATAACTGATATTTCGGTATATGTGAAATTTGAACTTGAGGACGAACCAGGTACATATCTTCTTGCTTGGACTACGACTCCGTGGACCTTGCCCGGTAACACGGCGATTGCCGTGAATAAAGATATTGATTATGTAAAAGTAATTAAAAAGTCCACTAATGAAAAATTTGTTTTATCTTTAGATGAGTATAAAAAAGGTAGTGAGAGCGTATTAGCTAAATCTCAACCCCAGTTAGATTTTGAAATGCTAGGAAATCCATTCAAAGGTTCAGAACTCGTCGGCAAAAAGTATCGACCTATTTTTCCATACTATTCAAATTCTGAAGTGGCAAAAAATGAAAACATTTGGAAAGTCTGGCATGCGGACTTCGTTACCACAGAAAAGGGTACCGGTATGGCACACGAAGCACCAGCGTTCGGAGAAGACGATATGAACATGGCGAAAGAGCACAATGTGCCTTGGATAATCCACGTAGATGAGACTGGACGATTCAAGCCTGAGGTAACAGATTTTGCTGGAATGAAAGTAAAACCAAAACCAGAAGTAAAAGATGAACATCAGCAAGCCGACATTGAAGTTATCAAATGGCTTGCGCATCAGAATCCGACACCACTTTTTGCTAAAGAAAAAATAGTACACTCCTACCCACACTGCATGCGTTGTGATACACCAATCATCTACTACGCTCTGCCGTCCTGGTTTATAAATATCCAAAAAGCAAAGTCTGATATTTTAAAAAGCGCAGAGTCGATGACTTGGGTCCCAGCGCATTTAAAAGAAGGAAGGTTTAAACACATAGCCGAGAATGCACCAGACTGGAACATCTCTCGAAACAGATATTGGGCTACACCATTGCCAATCTGGAAATGTGAGTCTTGCAACAAAATAGACTTTGTCAGCTCGCTTGATGATTTGAAAACAAAAGCTCAAAAGTCGGGCAATAAGTATTTCGTCATGCGTCATGGGCAGACCGACAACAATGTTAAAAACTTGGTAAGTACTATGAAAAATAGTGGTAGCCACCTGACCGAGGAAGGAAAAGTTAAAACCAAAGAAAGCGCAGAAGGCCTGAAGGATAAAGGAATAGACTTGGTTATAACTTCGCCGTTCAATCGAACCCGAGAAACTACCGAGATAGTCAAAGAAGTGCTCGGTTTGAGCGACGACCAAATAGTAGAAGACGAAAGGCTTGGCGAGATGCAGGTACTGTCCTACGAAGGCCGAACTTGGGACGAATATCACAGTGAAAACCAAAAGATAAAAGAAAACTTCGATAAATCAGCGGAAGGGGACGAATCCTACAAAGACATCAAAAGGAGAGTAATGGAATTCATCTTTGAAACTGAGGAGAAATACAAAGATAAAAATGTATTGATAGTCACTCATGGCGGACCAGCTTGGCTTCTAGCTTCTGGGGCGCTGATGCTGGATATAGAAAAAACTTTGAACATGATCAGTGAAAAAGACGGCTATCATTATTTGAGTAATTCCGAAGTTCAAGAACTTAATTTTTTTGCATTTCCACATAATCATAACTATGAATTAGATTTGCATCGACCATACATAGATGAAGTTAAAGTTCTTTGTAGTTGTGGCGGGGTGTCTACGAGAGTGCCTGAGGTTTTGGACTGCTGGTTTGAATCCGGTTCCATGCCTTTTGCTCAAGATCATTTTCCTTTCGAGAACCCAGATTGGCAGAAGAATAATTTCCCAGCGGGTTTTGTAGCGGAGTACATAGCACAGACTAGAACATGGTTTTACTATTCTCACGTAGTTTCCACGATCCTTTTTGGACATGCTCCATATAAAAATGTAGTGACCACAGGAACCGTGCGCGCAGAGGATGGGCAGAAAATGTCCAAGTCAAAGAACAACTTTCCAGATCCAAATATTCTGTTCAACAAATACGGAGTAGACGCACTGCGTATCTACCTGATGTCGTCGCCTCTAATGAAAGGAGAGGATGCAAACTTCTCAGAGAAACTGGTGCAAGAAATTTCAAGTAAATTCGTGGGCAGATTGTTCAACGTGGTTTCTTTCTACGAACTTTACAGAGACAAAGAATTGGAAAGTGATAATTTGCCAAGTTCTGCAAACGTACTAGATCAGTGGATTCTATCCAGGTTGAATCAAGTTATAGAAGAAATGACTAAGTGGATGAATGCGTATGAAATGGCTTTAGCTATCGCACCACTGGATAAATTCATAGACGACCTTTCAACTTGGTATTTGCGTCGTTCTCGAGACAGGATAAAGGACGGAGATAAAG
Organism: Minisyncoccota bacterium; assembly: GCA_036517715.1. GTDB lineage: Bacteria > Patescibacteriota > Minisyncoccia > Phycocordibacterales > UBA9973 > UBA9973. The sequence continues at coordinate 6,310 of DATDUL010000011.1, read as the reverse complement.
ATGCAAAACAGACTATGTATTTTGTCTTGAAAAATCTTGTGAAAGTCATGGCCCCTTTTGCTCCATTCTGTGCTGAAAGTGAATGGCAGAAGTTGAGAAAAGAAAACGATCCAGAGAGTGTACACCTTACCGAGTGGCCAAAGACGAGTGAAAATAATAATGAAACCAATGTATTGAGTAATATGCAAGTTTCAGAAATGAATACAATAAGAGGCATCGTCCGGGAAGTTTTAGATCTTAGACAAAAGGCAAACATTAAAGTCAGACAGCCTCTTGGGTCAATAACATTAAGAAATAAATCTGAAATAAATAGTTCGTTACTATTAGACTATGTTGCTATTCTACAGGATGAATTGAATGTTAAAGATGTTTTTTTTGATGAAAAACAAAATGAGCATGTCGTACTAGATACAAACATCACCCCAGAACTAAAACAAGAAGGTGACTATCGCGAGCTGGTACGTGGAATACAGGATATGAGAAAGGCTATGGGGCTTGTACCGAGCGACGTTGTGCATTTGCTCGTTTCCACCAATACAGCGGGTGAAGAATTGATAAATAAATTCAAAACAGAATTGCTCAAAGTCGTAGGCGCCAGCGGGGTAGAGTTTGGTGACAACGATGGTACGGATATAAAAGTCGACGAACTTTCGTTCAAGGTTAAACTGAATAAATAAAATGCCAAGTAAAAAACTAGTTATTTTTGATTTCGACGGAGTGCTCATAAACACAGCTGATCTGGCCTACGAGATACACAAAAATGTAAATCCTCATTTTACTTTCGAGCAATACAAAGAAATTTCGAACGGCAACTTCCACGAAAAATGGCCCGAAGCAAAAGAGAAATTCAATTTGGTTGAGATGGGTCACGACGAGTTCTTTAGACAATATGAAGAAGGGATATTTCGTTATACCATTCAGGATGTTTTGCACGACGCGATTCTTCATTTGGCTGACAAATACACACTTGTTATTGTGACTTCAAGTAGTGGCCCGGTTGTAACGAATTTCATAAACAAAGAAAATTTGGCCGGTTGTTTTACCGAAATACAAGGCTACGAAGTTCACAAAAGCAAGGTGGTAAAGATCAGGTCCCTGCTCGAAAAATATGAACTTTCGCCAAACCAGGCTGTATTCATAACTGATACACTAGGGGACATAGAGGAGGGTAATGCTTGTGGTGTGCCAGTTGTCGCCGAGACCTGGGGTATGCATAACTATGAACTACTACAGTCAGGCAACCCTGCGGTTATTATCGACGCTCCTCAGGAGCTCGTCCCCGCGATAGAAAAGATATTGTGTTAAAATAGATAGCATATTGCTATGAACACAAACCCGAATGCAAAAAGAATATTAGTTTACGGAGATTCTTTGACTTTTGGTTTTGCTGGTATTGGAAATCCAGGAGGAGAGAAATTTTCAAGTGACAAAAGGTTCACGGGAGTAATGCAAAATGAACTCGGTGCAGGGTACGAAATAATTGAAGAAGGCCTAAGGGGTAGGACTGTTTCCGAGGAAAACGCTTTCTTCCCGCATAGAAATGGCCTGGAGCAATTCGGACCTATTTTCGGAAGCCATCTACCGATCGATTTGGTTGTATTTTCACTCGGAACGAATGACGCCAATAGTGGTTCAAACAAAAAACCAGAATATATTCCAAACGACTTTAGCAAATATACAGAAATCATGGAGTTTTGGTGCAAGTCATTTAACTTTCCTTTACCTAAAATCTTGCTCATAGCGCCACCTATAATCGAAGAAGAGTTTTCTTACAAAATATTTAAAGACATATTCAAAGGCGCAAAAGGAAAGTCTTTGACGTTTTCTGAGTCGTACAATAATTTCGCAGAAAAAAACAACTGGTCTTTCCTAGATAGTGGCGAATTTATAAAACCCGGCGAAGTAGATGGTATTCACTTAGATGAAAAGAACAATCAAATTCTAGGAAAAGAAATAGCAAATAAAATAAAAAACATTTTATGAAAAAAGTATTTATAGTACATGGTTTTATGAGTACGCCAAATGGTGGTTGGAGGTCGTGGCTCATGGATGAGCTGAATAAAATCGGTGTTTACGCTTGTGCACTACCGATGCCTACACCAGATGAACCAAAATGTGAAGAATGGATAGCAGAACTTACCAGAGCAATACCCGACGTTAACGAAGATGTGTTTCTGGTAGGGCACAGTCTTGGGTGTGCTGGAATATTAAACTATCTAGAAACAATAGACAGTACTAAAAAGTTTGGAGGAGTTTTCCTGGTTTCAGGACCAATTGAAAAGTTGAGGATCGAGGATACAACTTCGAAAATAAGGAAAATGGATAGTTTTTTTACTCATGATTTTGATTTCAATAAAATAAAAGAAAAGGCAGATCGTTTTGTAGTAATTCATGGAGATGACGACGACAGAGTTCCTTTCGAGCACGGAGAAAGAGCGTCCAAAGCTCTAGGTGGTGAATTGATTGCGGTGCCAAATGGAGGACACTTGAATGGAAAAAGTGGATGGCACGAATTACCACCTATCCTAGAATCACTTTCAGGAATGCTCAAGTAAAAACAAATGCATCACATTTATCATACACAGGCGATAATTTTGGGTAGTAGACATGTCGGGGAGACGGGGAAGGGGTTTTACCTTTTTACTCCGGACCTCGGTTTGGTATATGCTCGCGCGCAGGGTATCCGCAAACTCGCTTCACGTCTGCGCTACGTGCTGTCGGATTATTCATATATCAAAGTAGACCTGGTTCGTGGTCGGGATGTCTGGCGTATCACCAGCGCTTCAAAGACTAATAGTCTAGAGGGTATTAAAAGCAATCCAAAATTGTTACCGACCATGGTAAACCTGTCCAGACTCTTGTATCGGCTACTTCGTGGCGAAGAACCGAACGAAGAACTTTTTTCAGATTTATTGCAGGGTCTCTACGTGTTGGAGAAAAAAGAAGATAGAGAAGAAATAGCAAACCTAGAGATTGTCTTGGTACTTCGACTGCTCGGGAACCTAGGTTACATCGGGGAGCATGCTGCGCTGGATAAATTGGTAAAGTCGCCGTTTGAAGAAAACTTGATATACGAAATGGTAAATCACAAAAAGGGCGCCGTCCGGGAGATAAATCGCGCTCTACGCGAGACACATTTATGATATAATCTACCAATGGCTCTGGATGATAAAGATAGGCTCAGTAAAATTGAAGATTTGAAAAGTAAATTATTTAGCCGAGGTTATACCCCTAGGATAGAACATTATGACACTCATCGGCATCGCACAGACACCCCGCCAGAAACTTGGTCTCATGAAGATTTAAAAAAAGAAAAACCTAGCATGAAAATTTCTGCCTTTAAAAAATTCTTTATCTTTTCTCTGATATTTTTCGGACTTTCAACACTGTACGTGCTTTTTAACTTTTTCGAAGGAGGGAATAACGTTTCCAATGACAATATCGAAATATCTGTCCTGGGTAATGCTTTTACCAATGGAGGGGAAGACCTGCCACTTATTGTAGAAATATCAAATCGGAACAATGTGGCCTTGGAGCTTGTCGACCTGGTAGTAGAATCTCCGCGTGGTGCAGGATCGGGTAACAACAACACTGAAAGGCAGAGGATATCACTCGGTTCTATTCCGTCTGGTGGTTCAAGGAGCGAGAATGTCATCGTTCGACTGTTCGGTGAGCAAGGTTCTGTAAATAGTGTCCGTATATCTATCGAATACCGGGTGCCAGGATCGAATGCTATTTTCGTAAAAGAAAAACCTTATGAAGTCACCATTGAATCAACACCACTCAACCTGACCATAGAAGCTCCGAGTGAAGTACCGCCCAATCAGGACGTAACTCTCAAAATTAAAGCCCAAATCAACTCCGAAAGAAGAGCTGAGAACATGATTATAAAAGTAGACTACCCGCTCGGTTTTCAGTTTACTTCAGCTACACCAGGACCAAGCCTCGGCAACAATGTGTTCGAGCTCGGCACGCTGGAGCCAGGCACAGAATACCAAATAGCCATATTGGGTAAAATGGTAGACGTCTGGAACGGAGAGCAGAAAACTTTCAAAGTGTGGAGTGGTTCGCAATCCAGAACCGAGAAGTCAGAAATCGACGTCGTTTTCAATTCACTTCTGTACACCATGCTCATCAACAAGCCTTTCGTCGAGTCTAGTATTTTTGTAAACGGTGTCTATTCCAAAGAGTACGCTATAAATTCCGGGGCGCCACTGTCGGGTGAAGTCCGCTGGGCGAATAACTTGGATACAAAAGTAAACGACATGGAAATCAGACTCAAGCTTTCCGGTAATGCCATGAATCGAAAAAGTATCAAAGCACCGAAAGGTTTTTATAACTCGATTGAAGACACCATAGTCTGGGACAAAAATACCGACCCGAGCTTTGCCGAGGTTGAACCTGGAGAATCTGGTCTAGTTTCATTTTCGGTAGCGTCCAAACAACTCTACAGTTCTGCAGACGGCATATTGAATCAACCGATAATAAATCTGTATGCATCTATCTCTGGCAAGCAGGCAGTCGCCAGCAACGTAGCTAAAAAAATCGAAAGCAATGAGACAAAAATAGTAAAGATTATTTCTGACGTAGGCTTTGCCAACAAGATTCTCTACTACACTGGTCCATTTACCAACACTGGACCCATCCCTCCGAAGGTTGAAAATGAGACTACCTATACTGTGGTTTGGAATGTTACCAACACTGCCAACGTAGTTCGTAATGCAAAAGTTCGGGCAACCTTGCCTTCGTGGGTTAATTTTGTTGGTACCATATCTCCGGCGGATGCCAACCTGACCTACAATGCTAGTACCAAAGAAATTGTTTGGAATGTCGGTACGCTTGTGCGCGGAGCTGGACTCGGCAATGCTGGACCCGAAGTCGCTTTCCAGATAACCTTCACTCCGTCACTTTCTCAGCTTGATGAAACCCCTATCGTCATAAACGATGCTGTTTTGACGGGGCATGATGATTTTGCTAATGTGGACGTGAGGGTAAACAGGTCGTCGCTAAACACCAAACTGCCGAGTGACGCATCCTTCGATTATAAAAACGCCCGGGTTGTAGAATAAATTTATGGAACAAGACAAAGATTTGATGGAAAAGATAGTGAGCCTATGCAAGAGGCGGGGGTTTATATTTCAAGGCTCAGAGATATACGGGGGACTTGCGGGTACCTTTGACTTCGGGCACTTTGGAGTAGCTCTTAAGAATAATATAAAAAATACTTGGTGGAAGAAATTTGTAGATGGACGGACTGATATGTACGGAGTCGACGCTGCCATACTAATGCGCCAAGAAGTCTGGCAAGCAACAGGACATGTGGCGAACTTTTCTGATCCCATGGTGGAATGTAAGAAATGCAAACGAAGATTCCGAGAAGATCAGCTTGAGGATAAAGTTAAATGTGTAGACTGTGGTGGCAAGCTCGGCGAGGCCAAGCAATTCAATATGATGTTCCAGACCAAAGTTGGAGCATCGGAGGATAGTTCGGCTGTGTCATATCTTCGTCCAGAGACAGCACAGGGCATGTTCGTAAATTTCAAAAACACTGTAGATGCTTTTCATCCAAAGCTTCCTTTTGGTATGGCGCAGATCGGTAAAGCTTTCAGAAATGAGATAACTCCTCGAGATTTTATATTTAGACAAAGAGAGTTCGAACAGATGGAGATAGAATATTTCGTCCGTCCAGATGCATGGAATGAGTCCTTTGATATGTGGCTAACCCAGATGCATGAATGGATAGAGGAGGTGGGTATAGATACAAGTAAAACCACTGACCTGCTTGTTTCAGATGAAGATCGAGCTTTTTATTCACAGAAGACAATCGATATAGAATTTGAATATCCTTTCGGCAAGAAAGAGCTTTTTGGTCTTGCATACAGAACTGATTATGATTTGAATACACACAAGCTTGAATACGTAGACGAGGAAAATGCTACAAAAATGGTGCCGCATGTTATCGAGCCATCATTTGGACTAGACCGTGCATTCTTGGCAATACTTATATCCGCTTATGATGAATCAGACCCCGAGCGACCATTCCTTAAATTCAAGCCAAACATTGCACCGGTTATCTGTGCAGTATCTCCGTTGCTCAAGAATAAGCCAGAACTCGTTAGCTATGCAAAAGATAATGTGTACGCAATGCTCAAATCCGAATTCGGCCGAGTGATGTGGGATGACAATGGCAACATCGGCAAGCGGTACCGCCGGCAGGACGAAATCGGTACGCCCTTCTGCATCACGATAGACTTTGATACCATCGGTGAGTCCCCAGAGCTTAAAGACACTGTAACGCTCCGCCACCGCG
>DATDUL010000010.1:0-3080 GCA_036517715.1 Minisyncoccota bacterium | reverse complement strand
GGCACTACGGCAGATTTAAAATCCGGATTTAATGATCAATTGGCGTATACTTCAACAAAATATGGATTACGTGGCGGTTCATATAATATCGGATTGGAATTAGCAAAAACAAAAAGTAGAAATATCTATGTTCACTGTGGTGGCATGAATACACAAATGCACGAAAAGGATTACGGAAAGAAAATAGAAGACCCAACAGAATGGATGAATCCTAATGATGTTGCGGACATAGTTTTATATCTATTGAAATTGCCAAAGCAAATAGAGATAACAGAGATTACTATTAACCGCAAAGGAAGAAGATTAGTGTAAAAATATTATTAAAATAACATAATAAAATTATGATAGACCCAACAAAAGTAGATATGAATCAGTTACCAAAGAAGTTTGTAGACGGAGCCATGGGAGCTTTCGGCAAAGAGTTTTTCTCTTTCGCCTTTACTTCTGGTAACGCCTTGGATGCATTCGCTACAACTCCGCAAGTGATGAAAAGCATTGCAGACTGGATGAGTTCTCAGGTTGCAAGCTACGAAAAGCAATTCGGCGCCATAGACATGAACCCGACTTCGGTCCAGAGTCCAATTCAAATGTCAGATTTGAATAAATAGGGAACTCGACTACCAAAAAACCCCATAAATTCAAAATAGTTACTTTACTTAACTAAAGTAGAATAAAAAGCTCTGAATTCAGGGCTTTTTTGTTTGTACATAAATTGCTATAGTTATAACCATGTGGGACCCACTTTTAGAAACATCAGGTAAAGTCATAGGTTTTTATGAAAGGGAATTTTATTGTTTCTCAAATTTTTCTAGTTTCGCCGTAGAGTGGAAGGGTAGACTCTGGCAGACTTCAGAACATGCTTATCAGGCGGCGCATTTTATGGAAACTAACCCAGAAATTGTAGAAGAAATTTACAATGCTAAATCTGCTCACGATTCAAAACAAATAGCAAAAAGAAATAAAGATAAGTTTCCGATTGATTGGGATTCTCGCAAGGTTAGCATTATGGAAGACATATGTTTCAATAAACTACAACAGCATCCATTTATTCAAAAAAAGCTTTTAGAAACGGAAGCTATGGAAATTGTAGAAGATTCTCCAAAAGATAGTTTCTGGGGATGGGGACCAGAGAGAGATGGAAGGAACGAACTCGGTAAAGTGTGGATGAAGTTGAGAGATAAACTTCAAAATCCTACTTAGAAACTAACTCCATAATTTTGGCTAAAATATTGAAAATGGTATAATTCCACCATGGCAATTCCAGGTCTCCCGGAGAATCGGGATATAACTTATATCGGTTACTCTACTTATCGCGATCAGAATCAGCTCTTTGGCATCAAGCGCAAGGACCGTCGTCAGCACATGTACATACTCGGCAAATCCGGTACTGGTAAATCTGGGTTAATGACCAACATGGTTTATCAGAACATCATGAACGGCGAAGGTGTCGGAGTGGTGGACCCACACGGCGAGCTGGTGGAAACTATTTTATCTTCCATCCCTCCAGAGCGTATCAAAGACGTGGTGTATTTCAACCCATCAGACACAGATTTCCATATCGGATTCAACGTACTCGAAATAGAAAACCCCGAACACAAGCACTTGGTAGCGTCAGGCCTCATGGGTATCTTCACCAAGATTTGGGCCAATGCCTGGTCTGCCCGTATGGAGTACATTTTGAACAACACCATTCTGGCACTCCTCGACACTCCGGGAACGACGCTCCTCGGTGTTACTCGTATGCTTGTGGACAAGGACTACCGTCAAATGATCATCGGCAATTTAAAGGACCCGGTTATCAAGGCCTTCTGGTTGCACGAATACGAAGCCTGGCAGGATAAATTTCGTAACGAAGCTATCGCTCCGATTCAGAACAAAGTAGGTCAATTCCTGTCCACCTTCGTTATTCGTAACATCGTTGGTCAGCAGAAAAGCACCATCAACATCTTTGACCTGATGAACGAAGGTAAAATACTTCTGGTGAACGTGTCCAAAGGCCGAATAGGCGAGGACAACTCACGTTTGATTGGTGGAATGCTAATTACCAAGATCCAGCTCGCCGCCATGGAGCGCGTACGTATTCCAGAGGATGAGCGTAAGGATTTCTATTTGTATGTCGACGAGTTCCAAAACTTCGTAACGGATTCTTTTGCGAACATTCTTTCTGAGGCTCGCAAATATCGTTTGTCTCTGACCGTGGCACACCAATATACTGCCCAGCTGGTAACCAGAGAAAGCTCCTCCATGCGTGACTCTATTTTCGGTAACGTCGGAACCATGATCATTTTCCGCACCGGTGCGGAGGATACAAAATATTTGGAAAAAGAATTTGATCCAGAATTCACACCGGGTGACATTGTGAACTTACCGAACTATAAAATATATTTGAAGTTGATGGTGGACGGTATGACCTCGCGTCCATTCTCTGCCAAGACCATACCTCCGCTTATTAAAAGCGCGAACAAAGAAGTTGAACAATCAGTTATTGAAAGCTCTCGTGCTTTATATTGTCGAAATCGCGAAGATGTCGAAGCAGAGATAGTCGAATGGAGTGGTACCGGAGCTACGAACGACGGTTCTCCTAATAAGTCAGGCAATAGTCCAAGCGCAGGAAGTGATAAATTCAAAGCGGAGTGTTCTATTTGTGGTAACGAAACTTTTGTACCCTTTGAGCCTCAGCCAGGCCGTCCAGTTTATTGTAAGGATTGTATTACCAAGATAAAAGCAGGGGAATTGAAACCTTTGAAAAATGAGTCAGACACTGCCAAAAACAAGGCTATTTACTACAAACCCCTAGCTGATTTGGGTATAGAATTCGAATCAGAAAAAATCGAAGAAGTGCGCCCGCGTCCAAACATGGATCGTCCGAATCAGCACGCTGATACTAGACGCATGGACAGACCGAGGGATACTCAACCTCAACCAAATAAACCTGGAGTTTTCAGTAACCTCAAAAAGATTTTTAACAAAGATGAAAGACCGAAAAAACAATATGAAGCTGGACAGAATACGTCACTGAAATCCGCACTGGCTACTGCACTACAGAATGGAGTCATAAAGGAGGAGGTGAAAGTAGAACC
>DATDUL010000009.1:0-13957 GCA_036517715.1 Minisyncoccota bacterium | reverse complement strand
ACCATACTGACCTTGGGTCTGTTTTCTTTTGTGATCAACGGACTTTTGTTTTGGCTCATGTCGACCTTTGTCAAAGGCTTCGTAGTTGAAGGTTTCTGGGTAGCGGTATTGGGCGCGGTAGTAGTATCTATCCTGGGCTGGATCGGCCGGGCGATTTTCATTCCAAAGGACGATAATTAACATATATTAGTTTTTAGAAAAAAGCCTTCGTACAGAAGGCTTTTTTCGTTTAGTTTATCCACAGTTGGGTAGTTTTTTGATGTTTGCGCTGTGGGGGATAGTGGTGTAAAATGTTAAGCAAGTGGGAAAAAGTGGGAAATTAGGTTTTGGGATTTAAAACAACATGCTCATAGGCGAATATACACACACAATAGATGATAAAAATCGTATGTCGCTTCCGGCAAAATTTCGTGCTGAACTTGGCAAGAAAGTTGTCATCACCCCAGGACTCGAAGACTGTTTGTTCGTTTTCAATATGAAAGAGTGGCTAAAGGTAAAAGCTAAACTCTCGAACTCAGAATCTGATTTATCTTTCCTTTCTGCTGACAGACGTAGTTTCAATCGGTTTATGTTCGGCCGAGCTGCCGAAGTCGAAGTGGACTCCATTGGTCGCATTTTATTGCCAACATTTTTAAAAGAGAGAATCGGGCTAAAGGGCAGTGCGATGGTGGTAGGAGTCGAAGACCGAGTTGAAATCTGGCACGAGAAGGCTTGGGATAAGTACAAGAATGAAATCGAGAAGAAGGCCGGGGACTTAGCAGAGAAGTTGGCGGGAAACAAATAACATGACAGTTCATGTAAGTGTTCTTTTAAAAGAAGTCATAGACGGTTTGAATCTTCCAGACGATAAAAGTAGTTTGGTCGTGGATGGTACTTTTGGTGGAGGCGGACACAGCTTGGAGGTTTTAAAAAAATATCCAAAGTCAAAAGTTGTCGCGCTCGACCAAGACCTGGGAGCCTGGAGCCGATCTGAGAAAAAGTTCAAAGGTCTAGGAAGTAGGATAGACTTTCGCAATCTGAATTTTCGAGAGCTCGGAAACCTAGAAGTATCACCAGATGCAGTTATGCTCGACCTAGGGCTCAGCTCTGATCAGTTGGAAAATTCTGGACGCGGTTTTACTTTCAAGAAGGATGAACCATTGCTCATGACCATGCAAGAGAACCCAGGTGAAGAGGTTCTGACTGCACGAGATATCGTAAACGACTGGGAAGAAGAGAGTTTGATAGCAATATTTAAAGGCTACGGAGAAGAAAAATTCGCTACCCGTATTGCTAGAGGCATCGTCGCAGCACGCAAGGAGGCACCCATTGAAACAACTTTTGATTTAGTCAGTGTTATAGAGCAAGCGGTGCCGAAGTTTTATACAAAAAGTAAAATCCATCCTGCAACCAAAACTTTCCAAGCACTCCGAATGGCGGTCAACGATGAGGTGAATACTTTAAAATCTGGTTTGTCTGGAGGCTGGCAAATACTGAAACCGGGTGGGAGATTGGCAGTGATCAGTTTCCACAGTGGGGAGGATAGAATAGTTAAAAATTTTTTTAAGGAAAAGGTGACAGAAGAGAATGCAATTTTAATAAACAAGAAACCAATAATACCGAGTGATGATGAGATTGAACTAAACAAAAAATCACGTAGCGCAAAGTTGAGAATAATACAAAAGAAATAAAACAATATGAAACAAATAGAGTCAAAAATTAGAAATAGTGGATTGGTAGCAAGTCTAAACGGAAACCAGGACTTGAGGGTTAACTTGTTGCGCGGTATTTTAGTCGGTTTTGGATTTTTTGCTCTCTTGTATTTGTTCTTGCTAGGTAGCTCGGTTTTAAATATTGTTGAACGCAAAACGCTCGAGACCGAAGCTCGCACTATCTCAAATGAAATCGGCACTTTGGAACTCAACTATCTGCAAGTTTCAAGCTCCATCGACCGAGAACTTTCAAGTTCTATGGGTTTCGAAGAAATCTCGCAGAACTTCGCCACACGGAAATCAGTTGCTTTGATCTCTAAGAAATTGGCGAAAAATGAAATCGGATTTTAATTTTCGAAGTAAAGTAATAGCATTTTTTTTCCTGGCTGGGGCGCTGGTTTTCGGCGCCAAGCTTTTTTTTGTGCAGATTGTGCACGGCCGGACTTATTCAGATCTAGCTGACCGTCAGTATGTCACCCCTTCGAGCGAGATTTTCGAACGAGGGGATATATTTTTTAGCTCCAAAGACAATGTCCTGGTTTCTGCGGCTACTCAGACCCAGGGTTACAAGCTTGCCATAAATCCGGAAAAGCTAAAAAACCCAGAACAAAGTTTTGAAATTATTCATGAGGTTGTGCCGGTGATATTGTTTGAAGATTTCATGGCCAGAGCAAGCAAGAAAGGTGACCCATATGAAGAAATTCTAGGTGGTCTAACTCGGGAAGAAGCTGACAAGATATCCGCACTCAAAATTAGCGGGGTAGAAATTCATAAAGAAAAATGGCGATTTTATCCAGGGAAAAACCTAGCAGCCCATACGCTGGGGTTTGTAGCCTATAAGGGTGACGAGCTGTCTGGCCGGTACGGATTGGAGAGGCAGTACGAGGAAGTGCTGGCTCGGGACGAAGACAATCCGTATGTGAACTTTTTTGCGGAAGTTTTTTCTAATATCAATGAAGGTTTATTCTCGGAAGGAGAAAAGAAGGGAAACATAGTGACTACTATCGAACCGAAGGTACAAACCTTTCTAGAAAGGACACTAAAAGAAGTTAAAGAAAAGTACAACGTAGACCAAATAGGTGGGATAATTATGAATCCGGCTGATGGATCCATCTATGCTATTTCTGCCAAGCCGGATTTTGACTTGAATGATTTCAAATCAGTAGACAGTACCTCGGTGTACCGCAATCCGTTTGTAGAAAACGTGTTGGAATTCGGTTCGGTGGTGAAGCCCTTGGTTATGGCTTCAGCGCTCGATGCTGGGGTGGTAACCGCAGATACCAAATACGATGACCGTGGGTCAGTGATAGTAGAGAAAAAAGAAATCTGGAACTTCGACAAAAAGGGTCGCGGACCGGGGACCAGTATGCAAGACGTGCTCAATCAGTCGCTCAACACTGGTATGGTCTTTACTTATAAAAAGCTGGGCAAGGAGCGCATGCGGGAATATTTGTTGGCTTTTGGTATCAAAGAAAAAACTGGTATAGACCTACCAAACGAAACCAGTGGTTTGGTTTCTAACTTGAATTCACCTCGTGAGATCGAGTTTGCTAACGCATCCTTCGGGCAGGGTATAGCCCTGACCCCTATTGAAATGGTGCGAGCACTCGCATCGCTCGGCAACGGTGGCAAACTGGTGACCCCACACTTGGTAGACAGCATAAAGTATGACAACGGTACTGAAAAGAAAATCGAATATGAAACCAAAGCTACAAAAATAACCGAAGCGACTAGCGAGGAGATAACTCGTATGTTGGTAACCGTCATGGACAAGTCACTAAAAAACGGTCTTGCTAAAATGGAACACCACAGCATTGCGGTGAAAACCGGTACCGCCCAGGTTGCGAATTCTGAAGGGGGAGGTTACTATGAAGACAGGCATACCCATTCATTTTTCGGATACTTTCCTGCTTACGAGCCTAAATTTATTGTCTTTTTATACGCAGTTAATCCAAAAGGTGTACCATATGCAGCTCAAACTTGGGCAGATCCTTTCATTGGCTTATCCAAGTTTTTGATTAATTACTATCAAGTACCACCGGACAGGTAACCACTTTATATGAAAAATATTTTAAAGAAAATTGTAACCAAAATTTTGATTTTAGAGTCCAAACTGGTACTCAAAAAATACCATCCCAAAATTATCGCCATCACGGGGTCGGTGGGTAAAACTTCTACCAAGGATGCAATCTACACGGTGATTTCAAAATTCGCTTATGTCAGAAAGAGTGACAAAAGTTACAACAGCCAGATAGGTCTGCCACTGACTATACTTGGCCTACCGAATGCTTGGAATAATCCAGGTGTGTGGCTACTAAATATATTGCGAGGGTTGTGGCTCATCGTCTATCCGCACAAATATCCGGCTTGGTTGGTGCTCGAAGTCGGAGTAGGCAAGCCGGGCGACATGGCTGAGACTGCTTCCTGGCTTTCGACAGACATAGTGGTGATGACAGCAATACCAGAGACTCCAGTGCACATAGAATTTTTCAACTCCCGGAAACACCTGGTAGAAGAAAAAGCGGCATTGATCAAAACTTTAAAGCCAAACGGAGTGCTTATCCTAAACGCTGACGACGAAACAGTGCTGGACATGAAATCTAAAACCAAAAACATCACCGTGACTTATGGATTCCACCCCGAGGCTACACTGCGAGGCAGTGAAGACAATATCTACTACGAAGGCGATGTACCCAAGGGAATAACTTTTCGAGTGGATGAAGCAGGTAAAAGTTTGCCTGTAGTCATGGAAGGAGTCTTTGGTAAAAATCACATTTACTCAGCCCTGGCAGCGCTCGCATGTGCTCATGTCATGCGTTTCAACATCCTAGAGTCCATAGACATGCTACGCATGCACAACACTCCGCCCGGACGCATGAAAGTACTCTCTGGTATCAATGATTCAATTATTATTGATGACACTTACAATTCTTCGCCCGTAGCTGCAGAGGCTGCACTTGAGACTTTGGGCAAGGTTAATGCCACGCGTAAAATCGCAGTCCTGGGTGACATGCTCGAACTCGGTCGCCACACTGATGAGGCCCACAAGAATCTAGGAGGGTTAGCCAAAAAGAATACTGACATATTGGTAGTAGTGGGACCTAGATCTAAATTCATCAAGGAAGGAGCCGAAGGTTCTCGAATGGCCAAGAAAAATATTTTTGATTTCAATAATTCCAAAGAAGCGGCAGAGTTCGTCCTTGGTTTTGTGAAGACAGGGGATTTGGTTCTGGTTAAAGGATCCCAAGGTATGCGCATGGAACGCATTACATATGCAGTACTAAAAGACAAAGAAAGCGCACCGAGACTCCTAGTTCGCCAAGAAGACGAATGGCTGGGTAGAGCTTAAGCCCGATTGTATTTATCCTCGAGCCTTTGTATATCAGCCTCATCGAATTCCCCGAAGGCGATTTCCAATACTTTTATTTTAGTTATTCCTTCTATGCGGTGATTGATGCCAGGTTGAATCAGGAATTCGTCTCCAAGTTGGGCGTTCACGGTTCCGTCACCGACGGTTATTTTGCCTTTACCTTCTAATACGTGCCAGAACTCGGTTCGGTGTTTATGAGTTTGTAAACTAAACGCTTCGCCAGCTTCGATGGTCAGGATTTTTACCGTACTTTTTTCGTTTAAAGTAAATTGCTCAAATTTGCCCCAAGGGCGTTCTTCGATTATTTTGTTTATTTTATCCATTTTGAAATCATACCATAAGAGGATTTAATTTTTTTCATTGTTTCGGTGCTAAACTCAGAAAGTAGTACTTTGCGTAGGCGACGCATAACTATGATGAAAGCGAGGACAATGAGCCCGGTAAACATCAGACTATGGAATGCTTTGGACCCCGAGAGCACCTTTTCTAAACTATGGGCAAAGTAATAACCCAACCCGAGTACTGTGGGCACGTACACGCACAGTGCCAGAAAGTCTATTTTTAAAAATTGTTTGAAAGGTAGTCCGACCCGAGCCGCGGTGATGGGCCCGAGTGCGCGCAACTGTACCAAGAATCTAGATATAAAAATTATTTTATTTACATGACGGCGCAGGAAGTCTTGCTTTGTATCAATATCTACGTCGAGAATCTTGTTTAATATAAAAGTAATGATGCGGTGGCCACGTTTTGCTAGGTAATAGACGACAGAGTCCACTGCTAGGAAACCCACAATCAAAAAGAAATTAATTTGAGTGAAAGAAATGACTTCAGGCTTCAAGTTTGCCATGTAGCCGAAATAAAGTAGGAATATTTCTTCGGGTATAGGAGGGAAGGCGTTAGCAAAAATTGCAATAATTACGAACCAAGCAGGGGAAAGGTGCTCCAGGGGCAGGTTCGCAAACGGTAAATTTTCCATACACAATTATAGCGTATATTTACTAGAGAGGTAAGAAGTAGAGAGTAAATTTGACATAGTCTCATTGGTATGTTATCATACCAGGTGGATTAAACAGCGACTGCCCCCGCTTTCGCCTGTTTAATGACCAGTTCTTTTCATTTCAAAATTTAACGCCATGTTTAACAACATCACACCCGCAGGTTTACGAAAATTCTTGTTCCTTTTTGCGTCATTGATTTTCGTAGCCGCTATTCTATCATGTTGTAGTACAACTAACAAAAATCATTTTGTTTACAACCCCGAAGAAGGCCAATTTGTTTGGTCCGAATATCAAGTTGAAAACGATACACAATTTTATGCATACAAATACCAAGACCATTTTATGGTAGCAAAAAACTGTGTAAACTGTGGCATAATTAAAATCTGCGAAGCGGAGGAAATCACTCAAACAACTTATGCAAATGAAAAGGGTGAAGTTATTCCTTGCCTTGCCTTCAAAAGGAAAGATAATGCAATATGGGAGGCGGTAACGTACGATGGAAGTTATGTGGTGAACCAGTCAATGGAATTATGGACATTACCACATAAGGTCACGGACACTGGTGGAGATAGTTTACAAATCGCCATTTTTGAGAAAGTACAATCAACAATTGCTTTAAAAAAGTAATTTCATCACCATTGCTACCGGGGGTTAGCAATGTAAACGACGGCCTGGGTAGCAACAATTGCTTCCTGGGCCTAGTTTTTTTATACAGCGTTTATTTTTTATTAAAGTGGTTTGAGTAGTTCCTGCAATTCTTTCTTTTTATCGGGGTCGATAGAGGCCTTGAGTAGGTCGATGACGAGTTCGCGGTCAATGAAATCTTTATCCTTGGCTATTTCGAGCAGTTCATCGAAAGTGATAGAGAAAGTGTCTATCTTCTCACCTGAGTCCAAATCTTGTTCCGAAATTTTGTGTACACCCTTGGCGATGAATACATACACCACCCAGTCTATTTTTGAAGTTGGGTGTTCTGATTTGTATAAAATGAATTCTGAGGCTTCGTATCCTGTTTCCTCCAAGAGTTCTCTTTTGGCAGCTTCCAATATATCTTCGCCTTCGTCCACTCGGCCACCGGCGAGCCCGATAAATGGGTCTTTGCCTGGTTGTTCCTGCTTGGTGAAAAGTATTTTCCCGTCATCGAGTATTGGGAGTACCAGTACCGTGTCGGGCCGTTTTAACTTTTCAAAAGTTTGTTTAGTACCGTCGTACATTTCTTGCTCCCATTGGTAGACATCGAAAACGATGCCTTTGAAAACAAGCTTGGCATGCTCCGGCATGGGTTGTTTTGATTTTGGACGTTGTATGTTCATGGGGTGAATTATATCATAAATGTTCTAGTGTAAAAAAAATGCGAGCCCTTCCGTGGAAAACGAAAGGGCTCGTGGGGTGAAGATCTTTTTCTTCAGTTTTTGTTTGGTGGTGGCGGGACTTTTGCCCGTAAGAATTTGAAGAGTAAAAAGTAGGCGAGCAGCCGCGGAAAAAACAGAAGGAAGTTTTTCATGCTTTAAATTAATTAAAGGGTGAACGAATTTAGCTGAGGGTATAGTAACATCTAAAATATGTTGTGTCAAATTTTTGTGAGCCACAATAATTTGCTCGCCGTCCCTGCCTGCCGGCAGGCAGGGCTCACAAATTTTCCAGCCCCGGACTCAACTGTTTTTCTTACTAGAAAAACATGTTTCCGTCTTCACAAAAACGCAAAAAGACTGGAGCAGTCCAGTCTTTTCTTATGCGCGTTTTTGTGACCTCACGGAGAATCGAACTCCGATTAGCGGATTGAGAACCCGCTGTCCTAACCGTTAGACGATGAGGCCTACTGATGAAATACTACCAAAATATAACTTTTTTGCAAAACGGCTCTAGTTTTCACAATTCGGACGTCGGACGTCCGAAAAGGTCTGAAATAAAAAAACCAGACGGTGATGCCACTATCTGGTTATCGTTCAAAGAATACTTGCTTGATGAGCAGGTAAACCCCATAAATGAACGCACCAATTGGTGGGCTCATAATAACCCATAACCAGGGCGGGATTGGGTATTCTTCCTCTTCTGGTTCTGGGTGGCGTGGGTCGTCTAAAATTTCCATAACAAAGAGCAGATTGTGAACAATGCAAACATCCTACATCAAAGCCATTATTCATGTAAAGCATTGGCTCTCAAAAACTATGCTATAATCACATCACTATGATTGACGAACAAGAAGAACAATTAGAAGATAAGGAAGCTGAATTAGCCAAGCTCGAGGACGAATTAGTTAAGATGAGGGGTGAGCTCAGTGTACTGGAACAAAAGATTGATGTTGCCGGCTCTGAAGGTGCAGAAATTAGACAAAAGATTAATGATCTTGTCGTTAAAATAGCCAGACTAGAATCTGAGTTAAAAAAGAGGAATGAGGAAATGAGGCTCAACCTACACAAGCCAGAATCAAATGATATGCGAATGGAAGGTAGATCAAAAATATTTTAACTTCTAGCGTTGTTGAAAGCTATAAACAAATTATATATAATATTTGAAATGACGAAGAATCATAACGAGGATTTGGGGCGATCGGTAATAAGAAGAAAGCACGACGGATACCACATCTTTGCGGCTATTTTTATAATTGTCTTTTTTATCACACTCGGCACGGTTAGTTTTCATATTTTAGAAGATTGGAGTTTTGCCAAGAGTTTTTATTTTTCTGTCGCGACGCTAACCACAGTCGGGTATGGGGATCTGCACCCAACTTATGATGTTTCTCGAACTTTTGCTGCTTTTTATATTTTGTTTGGAGTGGGCTCGACCTTGGCGGCTATTACCGTCATAGCTACGGATAGAATCAACGTCACCGCCGCCAGAATGCGTGAAAGCGCCTTGGCAAGAAAAGAAAAAAAGGAGGAATAAGAATTCAAACAGACAGAGATTCAATTTATTCCTTATTTTGACAGGATAGTAAATCTGTGTTAATTTAAAACCGGAAAGGTTACGTTGCTTTCGTATGGCAAGAACTCCTTCTTATTTCTTTTAAATCAAAAACATCTCAGTTATGAAACCTGCGCTCGCGGTACTCGTCATCTGTTTTCTTTCTTGCGCTCAAAAAAGTAATTGCTTCAAAGACAACGAAGCTTTTTTGACCCTAAGAAACCAAACTATTTTGCAAAAGGAAAAAGAAAAAGGGATGACGAATCCCCAAAAGCTCGAAGCGGCAAAAGCTTTGCTTATCGAAAAAATTGTTCTTGAGGAACAACAAGACTACAAGGAAGCCATTTCTGGCTGGATCACAAAAGCCCAAATCGGTAAGTTGCTCAAGTATGTGAGAGTGGGTAACCAGGTCACGGTTACTTACTCAAATGATATTGACCCCGAACAGGACCTCCTGATTTTGGAAACCCCAGATCTTGTCATGGATATTATCGCCGGACCGAATGCGGCATTTGCGTTTGCTCCCGGTACGGCCAGTGGAAACAAAAAACACATCTTTGCCCGGGCTTCGATTGTAAAAAGCGAGTTGGTGGAAACCATAATGCGTGGCATATATCACGAATATGTCCACGTGTACCAGCATACGTTTCATTACAGCGCTTACTTTCAAAAAGAAGCAGGCGAAGCCGGAGTGGTGAAAAACTTTCTCCAAAATAATCTGAAAATGAAGAGAGAAGTAGAGGCTTCTCAGAAAACGGCAACACTTTTCATGTCGATACATCCGGAATGTCTGGCTTGCGCTGAGGATGTCGACTGCGATGTCGACATCGAAAAACAAATGAAAAACCTCACCCAGGATTCCGGCGACAAAGAAATCGCCAGGAATATATTGGAGTATGCCTGTGCCACCAAGTGGGTGCAGAAGTATGTGATGTAAGAATCTCAAAGGAAGACGCCCCGGTGCTATGAATGCACCGGGGCCATGTTGTTTTTAGTCAGTTCCTGCTTTTTGTTGCTTACTACTCTCTAATCTATTATGATACCAGTAAAGATACTATGGCGAAAAAGATAAAAAAAATTTTGGTAGTAGAGGACGAAAGGCCCATGGCAAGGGCTCTAGAGCTCAAACTAACCCACGAAGGATTCACTGTTACTGTTGCGTATAACGGAGAGGAGGCTTTGTCTGCGCTCGAGAAGGATACTTTCGATATGGTAATGCTCGACATCATGATGCCGAAACTAGATGGTTTCGGTGTATTGGAGCAGATGAAAGTCAGAAACTACAAAATGCCAGCGATAGTTTTGTCCAACCTAGGTCAGAGTGAAGATGAAAAGAGGGCCCGAGATTTGGGCGCTAATAAATTTTTTGTTAAATCAAATACCCCGATAATGCGAATAGTGGATTACGCGAAAGAAATTTTACGCTAGTTGTTATTTGTGTGTTAAAATAATATCAATGAAAATTGATGAACAAAAATTAACAAAAGTTCTACTCGAAGAAAACTACATCACCGCAGAAGATTTAAAGAAAGCAGAAACAGAATCACAGAAAGAAAAAATAAGTATTGTGACCTACCTGATTAAGTCAGGATTAATTTCTCGCAACCTGATAGGGGAAGCCTTGGCGGAATCCTTTGGGGTTGTTTATACCGACATAGATTTAAAAAAGCCTAGCAAGGAAGTCTTGAATTTGATTCCCGAGGCGTTTGCCCATGATTGGAGGGTTTTAGTTTTCGATAAATCAGACAACACAGTTACCGTAGCTACTGACAATCCAACTAAAGAAGGTTTGGAATCAGAACTCAAGAAAATATTGCCAGGTAAAGAGATAAAGATTACCTACTCTCTGCCGGATGATATCGACCAGGCTTTTTTACTGTATCAAAAATCCTTAGAAACTAGGTTTTCAAAAATCATTGCCAGCCAGGGCCGGGTAGCTCCGGAAATACTGGGCGAGGTGTTCGAAGACGCTTATGCATTCAATGCTTCTGATATACATTTTGAACCTGGGGTCAAAGACGCCTTGGTTCGTTTCAGAGTGGACGGAGTCCTCAAAGATGCAGGCAAGATCCCAAAAGAATTTTATGAAAATATTTTGAATCGTATCAAGGTAGAAAGCCGTCTCCGCATCGACGAACATTATGCGGCCCAGGACGGATCCATGCGCTATGTTTCTAAACTCAAAGCAGATAGTGGCGAGTCCAGAGTTTTCGACCTCAGAACTTCCATCGTTCCTACTGTAGAGGGGGAGAAGGTTGTACTGCGAGTGCTTTCGTCTTATGTAGAAGGTTTGGCTTTGTCGGATTTGGGTTTTTCTCCAGAAAACAAATTAAAAATTGAAAAAGTCGCCACCAGGCCTTTCGGTATGATACTAGTAGTAGGTCCGACAGGTTCAGGTAAGACCACTACTCTGTACGGTGTTTTGAAAATGCTGAACAATCGCAATGTAAACATCACTACCATCGAAGATCCAGTAGAGTACAAAGTAGCTGGCATCAACCAAATTCAAACCAACCTAGAAACCAATCTAACTTTTGCCAAAGGTTTACGTTCAATAGTTCGCCAAGACCCAGACATCATACTGGTTGGTGAAATCCGTGACGAAGAAACAGCTGAAATAGCAGTAAACGCGGCGCTCACTGGGCACTTGCTTTTGTCTACTTTCCACGCCAACGACGCTGCCACCGCTATACCACGTCTGCTCGACATGAACATCGAACCATTCTTGTTAGCTTCAACTGTAGAAATAATCATCGGGCAGAGATTGGTTCGCAAGATATGTGACGTTTGCCGTTTTAGTGTAGAAGTAAGCGAAGAAGATGTGGCGAAACAATTCAAATCTGCGGCGAGCTTCTTTCCAGGTAAACATACTCTGTATAAAGGTAAGGGTTGTGACGCTTGTGCCAACACCGGTTTCCGTGGTCGCACAGCTATTTTTGAATTTATCGAGATTACGTCTCCTATGGAAGAATTGATACTAAAGAATCCTTCTTCTAGTGAAATATGGAAGTTGGCAAAGAGCGAAGGTTCACGCTCGTTGTTTGAGGACGGTG
This sequence comes from Minisyncoccota bacterium, assembly GCA_036517715.1. Taxonomy (GTDB): domain Bacteria; phylum Patescibacteriota; class Minisyncoccia; order Phycocordibacterales; family UBA9973; genus UBA9973. The sequence continues at coordinate 1,941 of DATDUL010000009.1, read as the reverse complement.
TCGAAAAAGTAAAAAGCGGTGTCACCACCCTCGAAGAACTCTTGCGTGTTGCACCTCCACCGGAGGCACACTAACACGATGACAAAAATTAACGCAAAAGACAAAATAAATTTTTTTGAAAATCTTTTTTTAACCAAAGAGAAGGATTATTTTTTCGCAAACTTGAGTATGTTGCTCGAGGCTGGTATGACGGTCATGGATGCTGTCTCTGCACTAGCCAAAGAAACGCGCTCGAAACCAATGCAGAGGATTTTGTCTAAAATGATGGAGGACATTGAAAATGGTTTCCCTCTATCCCAATCACTTTTAAATAATGGACTAGCTAGTACCCATACCGCATCCATCATCCGTGTTGGAGAAGAGTCCGGCAGACTGGCCCAGAACTTAAAAATCATCGCCGTGAGCGAGGAGAAGAGCCACGAATTCCGTTCCAAAATACGTTCGGCCATGGTCTACCCGGTGTTTGTATTCGGTGTAACCATCGTCGTCGGGCTATCAGTAACTTGGTTTATTCTGCCACGTTTGGCTACCGTGTTTGCCCAGCTCAATGTTACCTTGCCCCCACTGACCAAGGCCCTCATCGCACTCGGCGCTTTCCTCGGAGAGTATGGCGCTATATTGGTGCCGGCAGTCATTGTTTTTCTGATACTAAGTTTGTATTTTTTATTTTATTTCCCGAAAACCAAACACATCGGTTCAAGTATTCTTTTTTCAGCGCCGGGGATTGGTAAGGTGTTGCGTGAAATCGAGCTTGCCCACATGGGCCACATATTGGGCACATTGCTTTCCTCTGGGATACCGGTGGTAACGGCGCTGGATTCTCTGGTTGAGGCTACAGTGTCACACAAACACAAAACTTTTTACAAAAAGATTAAAGAAAACATAAGTGAAGGAAATTCTTTTGCTCGAACTTTTGACACTCTGCCGGAGACTAACAAATTTATCCCGGTGACTATAGTACGACTGATAATCTCTGGCGAACAGTCAGGAAAACTGTCAGATACATTTACAAAAATCAGCGCTCATTTTGAATCCAAAATAGACAACACTACCAAAAACCTTTCTGTCATTTTCGAACCAATACTGTTGGTGATAGTTTGGGTCGGAGTAGTCTTGGTGGCGCTGGCGGTGATCCTACCTATTTATAGTTTGGTGGGTAATTTCAACCAATGATTAAAGGTAAGACTAAAATAAATAATCATGGTTTTACTCTGATTGAAATTATTTTGGTTGTAGCGCTTATCGGAGTTATTTCTGGAGTCGGTTTACCGCTTTTCAATATGATGTCAGGTAGCAACGATCTCGATGTGGCTGAAAACATGTTGGTCTCGTCGCTTCGTCGGGCAGAAGTGTTGTCGACAGCTTCAGTAGGAGACAGTGAATGGGGTGTAGGTGTCATACCTGGTGCCTTTGTGCTTTTCAAAGGTTCAACTTATGCCTCGAGAGATGCAGGATTCGATGAGGTTTATGATATTACTGATTCGATTCAAACAAGCGGACTGACAGAGGTCGTTTTCGCCAAGCTCTCCGGGGCTCCGCATTTTACTGGTGGCATAACCCTAACAAGTACAGGTGGTGAAACTAAACAAGTAACAATCAATGAAAAAGGAACAGTGGATTTCTAAAAATTTAGGCTTTTCGGTGATTGAAGTGTTGCTAGCCACTTCGATTTTTGGGCTTTTGGTTACAGGTATTGCGGGTTCGTATTTATATGGTCAAGAATCAACAGCACAGTCAGGTGCGCACACTCGGGCGGTTTATCTAGCAGAGGAAGGGCTAGAAGCATCCCGCAGTATTAGAGATAATAGTTTTGCGAATTTAACGGACGGGACCCACGGACTAGGTACTGCTGGAGGACATTTTGTTTTTTCTGGATCTTCAGATGCGAATGGTATTTATACTAGAGAAATTACAGTGAAATCCGTTGACGACAACAGAAAG
>DATDUL010000008.1:0-2664 GCA_036517715.1 Minisyncoccota bacterium | reverse complement strand
GGAATCCTGTCAGTCGAAGAACAAATTCCTGGCGAATACTTCACTCGCGGTCAACGCATCCGTGCATATCTATACCTAGTAGAAGATACACCACGTGGAATCAACCTACGCCTTTCCCGCACTCATCCGAAATTTGTTGAGAAACTTTTTGCAGTTGAAGCTCCAGAAATCGAAAACGGTATTGTAGAGATAAAATCAGTTGCTCGTGAAGCAGGTGCTCGCACCAAGATCGCAGTATTTTCTAACGACGAACACATCGACCCGGTTGGTTCTTGCGTTGGACAGAAAGGTACTCGTGTAAACACTATCACTCAAGAACTCGGTGGCGAGAAAATCGACATCATCCCATGGAGTGAAGATCCAAAAGTATATGTATCGAACTCTCTATCACCAGCTAAGGTTAATTCAATTGAAATAATAGAAAAAGAACACAAAGCCGTTATCGAAGTATCTGAAGACCAACTATCTCTGGCTATCGGTAAAGGTGGACAGAACGTACGCCTTGCCGCCAAGCTCACTGGCTGGAGAATCGACATCAAAGGTGGAACTGACGAAACAGCTTCGACTGATGAAGAAACTGACACCGAAGACAAATCTTTTGCTGAAAAAGAAGACTAGTAATATAATTAAAATTATATGGCAAACATAAACCACAAACCTTCAAAATACATGCTTAATTTGTTGCATGTACTACCTGCTTTTGCAGACGAAGAAAAAAATATCGTTAACACCATTGTTGAAGTATCTGCAGGAAGTGTTAACAAATATGAGCTTATTACCGAATCTGGCCAACTCAAGCTCGACCGTGTCGGTTATTCTTCCCTAGCTTACCCTTTTACTTATGGTGCGATACCTCAAACTTGGGACCTCGACAATGACCCATTGGATGTAGAGATAGTAAACGTGACCGAACCATTAGTGCCAGGATCTTTGGTTGAAGTTCGTATAATCGGAGTTATGAAATTCATCGATGGTGGTGAAGTAGATGACAAAATAATCGGTGTTTTAAACGACGACAAGAGGTCAGATCACATCAAATCTTACAAAGACCTAGGTGAATACTGGGAAAAGGAAACTAAATACTACTGGGAGAACTACAAAGCCTTGAAAAAGCCAGGCACAGGAGTAGTTGAAACATTTCACGACAAAGAAGAAGCCACCAAGGTTGTAAAGGAATCTGTGGAACGCTACAAAACTGAATATCTACCGAAATTTGAAGAATAAATTCAATTGTTTCTCAACAATACCTCAGTTATTAACACTGAGGTATTGTTGTTTCGGGTTATAATGTACCCAGTAAGTATTATTATTTTAAACTTTAACTATATTATGAAAAAATATTTAGGATTATTGATTATTTTTGGGTTTGTTTTTTCTCTAGGAGCCTTGTCTGCAAACGCTGAAGTCAGCCCTATGCCTGGAAACGGCCTACCGAAAGGTGTCAGACCTGAAACAACAGAACGGGAGAAGAGATTAGAAGAAAGAAAAGAGGCTCTAGAAGAAAAGCGCGAAGCTGTAAAAACCCGTCTAGAAACCAGAAAAGAAAATATAGAGGAAAACAGAGACGAGCTAAAAGAAAAGATGGAAGCAAAAAGAGCGGAGCTCGAAAACATGACTGAAGAAGAGAGAGAAGCTTTCAAAGAAAAGAGAGAGGAAGCCAGGAAAGCATTGATGGAAAAAAGAGAAGCACTAAAGGTTAAAGCCGAGAAGTTGCGAGAAGAAGCAAAGACTAAAATGGAGAATCTTCGCGCCAAGATTAAAGACGCTGCTGGTTTGAAAAGATACGAAGGCCGAGAAAATGCCCTACACCGTTTTGATGAACAAGTAGAAAAAATAACCAAACTTCGCGACCGAGTAAATGGAAAAGTGGTTGAATTTGAAGCTAAGGGTATCGATGTCGGAGAAGCCAAAACCAACGTAGCAACAGCCGATGTAAAAACAGAAGAAGCGAAAGCAAAAATAGCAGAGATGAATTCCCTCTTGGGCACTTCTGCAACTGAATTAACCAAGGAAAACAAAACCAAACTAAACACTCTAGCCAAAGAAGCGGGTACCCTACTAAAAGACGCTTATCGAGAATTAAACATGGCAGTAAAAACATTGAAAGAAGCTGTGTCAGCTAGTAGTACCAGCACAGAAACTACACCAGAATAAATTATTAATTAATCCCGACGTAAAGTCGGGACCCCGAATTATTAACCTCGGGGTAAAAATAAACCATGGAACCAAATCAAGAGAAAAAGTCATATGGTGCGCTAATAGGATCAGTAATTATCATCGTCATCCTGATACTCGGAGGTATCTATTTCTGGATATCCAAGCAAAACACCGAGACGCAACTAGAGGATACTCAAATGATGGAGGAATCCAGTTCACAACTAAACGACCAGGATGCAGCAACTACCTCTGAGCTAAGCAATCTAGAAGCTGAACTTGAACAAGGGGCGTCACTCGATACCTCGTTAGATGTAAGTGCTGTTCAGTAATAACTGAACGTACCAATAAAAACCCCGATATGTCGGGGTTTTTATTTTTTGACAAAACGCCATTCTGCCTGTAAACTGCCAACATGTTAAATATAAAAATAACCAAGCTACCAAAAAGTGAGATAGAGATAGAAGGAGAAATTCCAGCTGAAACCTTTGAGCAGTTTTTCGATAATGC
>DATDUL010000007.1:0-4539 GCA_036517715.1 Minisyncoccota bacterium | reverse complement strand
ATCTTGTCTATACGAGCACGTTCCACGTTTAGGATTTTACCGCGAAGTGGCAGTATGGCCTGGGTTCGGCGGTCACGGCCTTGTTTTGCAGAACCTCCCGCAGAGTCTCCCTCTACTATGAATATCTCGGACTCCTCGGCGCTCTTACTCTGACAGTCGGCGAGTTTACCTGGGAGGGTCATACCTTCGAGTGCGCCTTTACGGAGCACAGAATCCTTGGCAGCTTTGGCAGCCTTACGAGCCTTCAACGCTAGGATGGATTTGTTGATTATAACCTTGGCATCATCTGGGTTCTCTTCAAGGAATTGAGCAAAGGCTTCACCAAAGACAGTAGCCACTGCTCCTTGGGCCTCCATGGAACCGAGTTTAGCTTTGGTCTGACCTTCGAATTGGATTTCACGGAGTTTAACAGAAATAACGACAGTCAAACCTTCAAGCACATCCTCCCCAGTGAAACCACCTTCGGACTCCTTCATCATTTCATTCTTCTTGCAGTAGGTGTTGAGTGTACGAGTAAGCGCAGTCTTGAAACCGGTAACGTGAGTACCACCTTGAGAGTTGTAGATGTTGTTGGCAAAAGGAATGATACGGTCTGCGATGTCGTCCACATATTGGAGGGCTATCTCTACTCCAACATTGTCTTGTTCTTTGTTTATATAAAAAAGATTACTTTGAACAGCTTTCTGGAATTTGTTGTAGTATTTTACCAATGAAATTAAACCACCTTCGAAGTAATAACCAACAGAAGGTATTTCTAGTTCCATTTCACGCATATAAAATACATTGTCTAAACTGAGCTTAGAACCTTTGGTCCCAAACAAAACATCTGGATCTATTTCTCGAGCGTCTAGTATAGAAATACGGAGGCCTTTAACCAAATATGCCTGTTGGCGCAAATGAGAAACGATAGTATTCCAATCAAATTCTATGCTTTGGAAAATTTTTGGGTCGGGACGAAAAGTTATGATAGTACCATGAAGTTTTGAAGTGCCTAGTTTTTTGACCGCGCTCTTTTTCTTACCTTCCATATATTCCTGCATATACTTGCCTCCATCGCGATGAACTTCGGCTTTACAGTATGAAGACAAAGCGTTGACGACAGATGCACCTACACCGTGTAGACCAGAAGAAACCTTGTACCCAGAGTCATCCCCGCCGAACTTACCTCCGGCATGGAGGGTGGTCATAACGGTCTCCAGCGCTGAGACTTTGGTTTTGGAATGCACATCCACCGGTATACCTCGGCCGTTGTCTACAACGCGGATAGTGGAATCTGGTAATACGGTAATCTCGATATCATCGGCATAGCCACCCATGGCCTCGTCGCGAGAGTTGTCAAAAATTTCCCAAACCAAATGGTGCAAACCATCGGGACCAGTGGTACCGATGTACATACCTGGACGCTTCCGTACAGGCTCTAGACCTTCCAGGACCGATATCTGCTCTGCCCCGTAACTCCCTTTCTTCGCGTCTTTATCTTTTGCCATTAAATATCACAATAAATTAGTAACTGCGCTGATTATAGCAAAAAATACTATTAAAACCAATAGGATTTTAAAACTAAATATGTTGAAAATACTACGATGCGTTTATCAAAATAGTCCTCGACCCAGAGGCAGCAACAGATTCATCTGGCAAAACAACCTCATATTTTATTTCCAATTTAACCCCTTTCCTAGCATCATTCGGCTTGACAGCAACCAAAGTCATTCTGTTAAAAACAGGAGTATTCACAGGAACTGGTTTGGTTTGTTCAATCGACAAATTTAACGCTTTTATTTCATATTTTTTTGGATCGTACTCTTCTTTCATCATTTGCTCAAAGAACGAATAGCTCCCATACACAGAAGCCCAGGTATTAAGCAAAAGCACCTGAGGAACTATATCTGCATCGTGTTCTTGTCCATATGGATCATTATTAATTTTTCTAAAATCTTTTACTTCCAAAGAAGATACACTAAAACTTTTACCATCAAAAGATCGATCTAAAGCCACCTCAGAATTAGTCTTCAGGTTTAGATAATTTGGTGATTGTTCTAGTTGTAACCCGAAGTTTTTATCCATAGATTTATCGTAATTCCCAATCCGCATGGGCCTTGAGTGCTGTATTTATCTTCTCCATAACCCCAGCCACTTCTTCATCTGTTAGTGTCCTTTCAAAAGACTGAAAAACTAGGCGGAATGCGTATGAAGTCTTTTCTCCTTTGGTAAATTTGTCGAACAATACAGGACCTTTGACTACCAATTCATTTACATGCTCTTTGATTATGTTTTCCACGTCGCTACTTGAAACAGCGTTCGGCACCCACAGTGCAATGTCTCGAACGATAAATGGATACAGGGACCACATTTTGAAATACTCAGCCGGAGCAGATAAATTTTGCTCGTGTGGGAACCCGCTTGCGGGAGGAACGACAAAATTTTCCTGCTCCGGCGAAGTAAACTCATCCAGGGTTACTTCTTTTATTTCTTTTTTGCCTCCATACGCCACATGCCATTCTTCATGATCTTTAAAAAATACTTTTCCAATTTCAAAAACTTTAATATCTGCAATTCCTAAAAGTGGAGAATTCAATACATTCAACTTTACGCTTTCAACTAATCCATCCTTCAGATTGGTTCTTAAAAATTTCTTGTCAGACGCTGAAGCGAGCACTTCCACTTCGCCTTTATCACAAAAAGCATAAGTCATAACCTCGCTGTATCCGTCTTCAAGTAATTTAGCCCGAGCAATATTTATTTTGGTATATATTTCATCAATTTCTGGTTTGAAATCCATTTCAGGTAATTTCGGGGCCACCCTGTCGTATCCCAAGACACGACCGAATTCCTCTACCATGTCTTCTTCTATATTTAAATCCAGACGCATTGCTGGTACGTCTATCTCGTATTTATCACCATCTTTAGTGAACTTGAAATGGTAACGGTTCAGCACCTGCTCGGCTTCATCTGGTGTCAGTTCGTAGCCGAGCATGCTCGACATTTTTGAAAGCCGAAAAGCCAACGTGCGAGGTGTCTGCTTGTTTGGATATACATCTATTGTTTCTTCCCATTCGGCTCCCTTCGGTCCCTCAGGGCCTTCGGCGAAATATTCTAGCAATAATCCAGACATCTCGCGCATTGCGTAGTCACAAAGCTCCGGTGACAAATCATTTTCAAATCTTTTCGCTGCGTCAGTAAAAATATTTATATTGCGACGTGTTTTACGCACCGTGGTTCCGTCAAAATTTGCAACCTCTATAATTATGTTTTTTGTATTTATATCTACCTCTGCAACCTTTCCACCTTTTACACCGGCTATGGCTAGAACATGCGCATCGTCCGCTATCACCATATCGGCTTCGATTAGTTTTACTTGTTTATTATCCAATGTAGTTATTTCCTCTCCTGCCTTTGCTAGGCGCACTACAATGGAACCGGTAACTTTATCCAGATCGAAAGCATGTATAGGCTGACCACAATCGTACATAACCAAGTTCGCCGCATCTACTACATTGTTGATACTCCTCTGTCCGATGGATTCTAAATGCTTTACTACCCACTCTGGCGATGCCCCGACGGATACATTACGCACTATACGGGCGGTATACCGGCGACACTTATCTGTTTCTAATTTTATTTGTAGATTTGTAGCGGTCGCTTCAGGAATTTTGTACTGTGCTGTCGGGTCATTAAAAGAAATACCGAGGAGTGATGAAAGCTCACGCGCAACGCCTAAGTGTGACAGCAAATCATGTGCACGGTCAGGTAATACCTTTAAATCAAAAACGTAATCCCCGTCTGGCAACTTATCCAAAGAATCAACTTCACAAATATGAAAAGTAAAAATATCTGAAAGCTTCTCTGCTTCCGGAACTTCCGGTATATACCATTTAAGCCAATTGTAAGATATTTTCATAATTATTTTTTATAGCTTTGTTGTAGCTCTGCCAATAAAGTTTCTGTGTTCGTCAGTGGTGTTGTAACTAACTTTCTAAACGAACCTTCGCCAAATAAACCTTCGAACTTCTTTGCAAAACCAAAGGATTCATTGTTTATGCGCATTTTTTCAACTAAATTTAAAAAATCAAATCCGTTTTCATCAAACTTAGTTGATAAGTATGTTACCAGTTTTACTGGGGGGATATATTCTGAGGGATTATCGAAATGCAAGCTTTCCTTTTCGTTTAAACCAAGTTTAAAATAAGGAAATGGTCCAAAAGTATCAAAATCTTCTTCGGAAGTTCTTTCTGAGAGCAACCAATCTTCTTTTACGACGATAAGAGCTTTTCTGTATGACTCAACAACAGACTCGTCGAAAAGTTTAAATATTTCTTCTCTCATTTGTTTTTGAAAAGAAACCGCCAAACCTTCTTCTAAAGCACCATCTTTAACATAATAACTTGCACCTAGCCCATACTTCTGGCTAAGTAGACCGTCCTTTTCTTTGTTTTTAGAACTCACAAATTTAGCTGGCGCTGTTGAGTGATATAACTCATGAGAAAGTATGTCCAGAAGAAAAATTTGGTTAGCTTCATTTCTAATCATACGCTCATTTAA
>DATDUL010000006.1:0-16170 GCA_036517715.1 Minisyncoccota bacterium | reverse complement strand
GGAAATAGAATTTACAAACTTTTCACAGCTCGCTATTTTCCTTTCGGCGTCATCGCCAGCAAAAAGATAAATCATACTAAAATCTTACAGACTTTTTGTATTCCTTGTATGCCTCACCATAACGGCGTTCCAGTATGTTTTCTTGATCTTTAACAAATACAAATTTAGTTATGAAAAATGAAACCACGGTAAGTACGGTTATAAAAAAAGCATTGATGAGTAGGCCAAACCCGAGAACCAAGAAGAACAGCCCCCAGTGGGTTGGGGTGCGGGTGTATTTGTAGGGACCACGATTAAAATGGTGTTTTTGCACCTCCTCTACTTTAGCCAAATGGTTAGAGCTTCTTTGCGCCCAGACAATTAGGACGGAAGACAGAACCAGTAGAACCAGGCCTATATTCATATGAGTAGAGTTAAAAATCTTGATTGGGAAAAGCATGTCGAGGGCTACTCCGAAAAGTAGGACAAAAAAGTACACAGTATAAGAATGCGCCAAGGTATGGTGGACCAGGTGTCTGGCTTCTTTTTCTACCTTTTCTTCTTGTTTGATTTCCTCTTCCATTTCGACATTATACACCCCGCGGGGCGTATTTGCATACCTGAAAAGTATCGACTACTATGTATACATGGCCCATGAATTCGTCAGTCAACCAATCAAACCAAACTTTTTCAGCAACCTAGAAAACACAGAGAGACTTGAAAAAAAGCTAGAATACGTCTCGGGGACAAAACCTGACATTTCCTCTTTTTTAAACGCACCGGAATATACCAGGTATCAAGTAGAAGGTGCCCTTAAAAAATTAGCAACAATTAATAAAGACATCGAGACTCAACATAAACAGGAATTGAGGAAGCAAGTCGATAAACAAGAACACCGGCGCTACACCTCCCTAATTGAAAAACTCGTTATCGACAGATTCAACAAATGGTTCCCTGGGTTTCGGGCAACCCTCGCCTCTGATTTTGATAATATTTCCGGTGGTGTTGATATTGTTATAACCGAGAAAGGAAATGGTAGGGTTGGTGTCGGTATTGATCTGACCGCCGCTTTCGACATCCCCTATCTAACCAAGAAAATGAACCGAGATTGGGATGAAGAAAATATCAACAAAACTACCAAGATTTCTTTTTACGAAGACGAGAAAGGGCGCAAACACCCTGTGTCGGCTATACGGTTTGTGGTTGGAATATTAAAACCTGATGCTGGAAAATTAGCCGAGGACTGTATGGGTGAAGGCAAAGAGATATTTGAAGACAATTTCTTTAAATATTTAATGATCATGCAAATGGACGAACAGTTGGAAAGGTGGCTTGATTATTGTTTTGAAAATGAGTCTGACCCAAACACCGCTGCCAAAAGAACCCAGTGTATAGCTATGGAAAAATTTTTAAACAGGCTAAAGAAAAGTGTCAACTACGACACAGCCATCAAAAAACTAGCTTTTCAAAAATATGCCTCAAAAAGCACCGCTCTCCAAGTGGCTAAAATTCTGAGGGATTATTAAACTACTAAGCAAAAACCGCCTCTCATTCGAGAAGGCGGGTTTGAAGGTTAGAAAATACGGTTTTTAATTTGAGACCACAGAGAAAGGTATTTCTATGGTCGTCTTAGAGAGCTGAATCAGAAAAGAAACGAGATACAAGAAGCCGGAGATCATGAAGCTCCAAACAGTTAGACTTTGTTTCCACACAAAGCCAGCTTTTGTTAGTTGCCAGTAACAATACACTGGAACTAAAGTCATGAGGGTAAATAACCAATAGCAGGATTCTGCAAAAATGGAAACGGCTAACCAGAAAGCAGAGGTTCCTATATTGGAAATAACCACTTTGGCTACTTCGAACTCTATTTTTTCTTTTCTGTGAACATAACGTTTATAGCCCCAAAGCATAAAACGCCGATTCAGGTCGAGTAAAAAACTGAGGAATTTCTTTTTCATACAAAAAAAATTTGTACTCGAAAAGAGCGGTGAAATGAGCGAGTTGATTCCAATTCTTTATATAGTATTTCGGGGTTTAGTCAAGTTGAACTATTTCACTTCCCCTAGATTGTCCCCGGACCCGTAGTGCACAATGAGTGGTATATCAGTTTTAAGTTTGAGGAAAGACCTTTCCAATACACCCTCCATGGCGCCTTCGATTATTTTGGCAGATTTGTCTAACACGCTTTCTTCTACTTCGTAAACTAGTTCGTCGTGAATTTGAAGGATCAGATGCGCTTTGTCTAGGAGGCCTGCCTTGGCCAAGTCTTCATGTGCAAAGCGTATGGCGAGTTTGATGATGTCAGCGGCGGTGCCTTGTACCGGAGCGTTGGTGGCTGTACGCTCGGCCATTGCTTTCAGAAATGGAATACGTGAGTTTATATTCGGGAAGTGGCGCTTACGTCCAAAAAGGGTTTCAGTGTAGCCGTGAGCCTTGGCAAATTCTTTTACTCCGTCCATATATTCCTTCACTTCCGAGAATTGTCGAAAGTAGTTGTCATAGAATTTTTGGGCTTCTTCTCTGGTACCGCCCAAGTTCTTGCGCAAAGATGATACCCCCATACCATAAATAATTCCGAAGTTGATTACTTTTGCTTTACGGCGCATTTCGGCATCTACTTTGTCTATCGGTACCCCAAACACTCGCGAAGCTACGCCAGCATGAATGTCTTTACCGTTTTTAAAAATCTCGGTCATGTTCACATCTTTTGAAAGCAGTGCCACCACTCGCAGTTCTATTTGAGAATAGTCCAGTGCGAGTAATTTATGCCCCTTGGCGGCCACAAAACCATTGCGAATATTTTTACCCAATTCGCTTTTGATAGGTAGGTTTTGTAGGTTAGGTTCCGTACTGGAGAATCTGCCAGTAGCTGAACCAGCTTGTTGAAATTTGGCATGAAGTCTGCCGTCCCCTGCTACCATTTTCGGCATTGGGTCGATGTATGTAGACAGTAGCTTAGCCAATTCGCGGTATTTTATAATCTCGCGAACTATTTCGTATTCTTCTTCCAATTCTTCGAGGACCGCAATGTTTGTGGACAATTTACCGCCACTGGTTTTTTTCTTGGTTTTAATTCCAAGTTTTTCAAAAAGAATCTCTCCCATCTGTTTGGGTGAATTTATGTTAAATTCTTGCCCGGCGAGTTTGTAAATTTTATCTGAAATTTTATCGAGTTCTCGGTGATAATCGAGGGAGAGCTTGGTAAAATAATCTTGATCAACAAAGATTCCGTAGTCCTGCATGCTTTTTATGATCGGCATAATCGGCTTCTCTATTTCTTCATAAACCGAAACTAGGTTGTCCCCTTTTAGTCTGCCAAATATAAAGTCTTTTGCGGTGTTGAAGTCTTTTGTTTTCGCAAAACCTAAAATATCTTCTGGTTTTGGGTTTAAAATATCAGAATTAACCAACCACAGCGCCAGCGCGGTTTGTTCCAAAATTTCTGGATTAATATTTGAGGCCACTTCCACCTTCTTTTCTTCCTCTAGTCCGTCTACGAAATTATCCAAGCTGGTGCGCACCTCACCACTGTGGTTAAAATTTTTGAGTCGAGATATTAGACTACGAAATTCGAGTTCATTAAAAAGCGTTTCGACTTTTTCAAAGGAAAAATTTTGCCAAAATGTTTTCTCTGGGAGTTTGAAATCAATAGGAGCATCGCGACGGATAGTGGCTAGAGTTTTAGAGAACAAAGCTTCCTCTTCACCATCTTTTAATAATTTAAATATTCTTTCAGTTATACCGAGTTTTTTAAAGTCTGTTTCGGCACCGTTTTTTTTCAAAGCTTGGTAAATATTTTCAATGGTTCCAAACTGCCCAATCAAAGTTGTAGCGGTTTTCTCACCGATGCCTTTGATCCCAATAATGTTGTCCGATGGATCACCACGTAGGCCTTTGTAGTCTGGCAGAAACTCTGGTTTGAAACCAAAACGTTCAAAAACTTTATCCTCGTCATATAGGATGGTGTCGGTGATGCCTTTTTTCAGTGTATAAACTTGAACTTTTTTATCATCCACTAATTGCATAGTATCCATGTCTCCAGAAGCAATGATTATGTTGGTGTTTTTGTCTTTTTTTAGTTTCTCGACAATGGTTCCCAGCATGTCGTCGGCTTCAAACCCAGGCATGTCGTACATCGGCACATTGAATGCTTCAAATATCCTACGCGAACTGTTGAGTTGAAAGATCAGAGCGTCTTCGGTCTTGGCTCTTTTACCTTTGTAGTCATCATAGGCTTCGTGTCGAAACGTTTTACCCGGCAGGTCGTAACAAGCCACAATGTAATCCGGCTTCAAATCAGAAATTATTTTCATGAGCATATTAGAAAGTCCGTAAAGCGCTCCCGTTGGTTCACCATTAGACGACAAGAAGTCTGGTAACGCGTGGTACGCCCGGTGAATTATGGCGTGAGCGTCTAGGAGAACTATGGTTTTCTTGTCCTTTGTCATCTGAGGCATTATAGCATTTTGGAAAGTTGCTATATAATATAAGCAAAATGTCAGACTTCGACGAAGAAAAACAAAAGAGACAACTCGACGAATTGCGTAGAGTTGAAGAAGAGCAATTAGTAGCAATGCTCGCTGAAACCAAGTACAGCTTGCCCTATGTAGACTTGTATCGAATTGGTATAGACAACGAAGCCCTGCGAGCTATTCCCGAGGCAGATGCCCGGTCTTTAAAAATCGGACCGTTTAAACTGGTTGGTAAAAACATCTATGTTGCTCTACGTTCCCCTAGTGAAGAATTAAAAGCTCACATAACAGAAGAGGTGGCCAGACATGGACTTGTTCCTGTGTTTTATATGGCATCTATTGGTAGCATAGAAAAAGTATGGGAACGCTATGTCGAACTATCCCTTGCAGAAAACTCGCGAGTTGGTGGTTTGGATATTTCTTCTGAAATTCTACGTAAAACCGCTGAAAGTATTCAACATATTCAGGATATCTCTGAGATGGTAAAAAAAGAGATGGAGACAAACAAAGCTCACAAGATTTCTCGTATTCTTGAAATCATCCTAGCTGGAGCTATCGCCATCAAAGCTTCTGACGTCCACATCGAACCCGAAAAAGATCGCGGTCGTTTAAGACTACGCCTAGACGGAGTCCTCCAAGACGTAGACTTTTTTGGACTTGATACCTACCAACTACTGAACTCTCGTATCAAACTCATCTCTGGCATGAAACTTACTGCCAAGAATGCTCAGGACGGTCGTTTTGCCATATCAGAAGGCGAAGAAGAACTGTCTATTCGTACTTCTATGATTCCTGGAACCTATGGAGAATCCATTGTTATGCGTATTTTGGACCCTAAATCTATTCAAGTGGATTTGGAAGACATTGGTATTGAAAGTCATTTGTTTGATGTCATCAAAGAAGAAATTTCTAAGCCGACAGGATTAATACTAGTTACTGGCCCAACTGGTTCCGGTAAAACAACTACTCTATACGCATTCCTACGACGTATTTATTCTCCGGAAATAAAAATAATCACCATCGAAGACCCAGTTGAATATCGTCTCCGGGGTATAACTCAAACTCAAAAGAAAGAAGATGACAACTACGGTTTTGCTGAAGGATTAAAATCCGCCCTGCGTCAGGACCCGGATGTTATCATGGTTGGTGAAATCCGTGATGGTGAAACCGCTGAGATGGCAGTGCAATCAGCGCTCACTGGACACATGGTGTTCTCTACCCTTCACACCAACAATGCTGCCGGTGCTATTCCCCGCTTGATTGATCTGCATGTAAATCCAAAAATTTTAGTTTCAGCTCTTTCTTTATCTATAGCTCAACGGTTGGTACGTAAACTTTGCCCAGAATGTAAAATCCAAAAACCAGCCAAAGAACGCGAGGTTACTTTGATTAATTTGATAATCTCTAGTATGGAAGCAGAAGGCAAAGATTTAAAGAAATACAACATAGATAAAAGTAAACCTTATAGCTTCTTTTACCCTGTTGGTTGTGAAAAATGTAACAACACCGGATACAAAGGCCGTATGGGTATATTTGAAGCAATTCAAACCGACGAAGCCCTAGAAAAAATAATGCCGGAGAACCCTTCGGAAAGAGAAATAAAAAATGTAGCCAAACAACAAGGCATACTTTCTATGCGCCAAGACGGTGTTGTTAAAATCTTAAACGGCATCACTTCTATCGAAGAAGTTGCTGGTGTAGTTGACCTTGGAGAGGAATAACTTTATAGTTGAAGCTATATGAAAAACAGAATTTTTAGAGCTTTCGAGAAAAAAAAGAAGGACAATAATTTTAGAGTTGCAATATTCGGCAGTTCTCGCATTGAACAAGGTGATGTTATTTACGATGATGTGAAACGCTTAGCGGAAATGCTGGGTGAATCTGGTATTGATGTTATAACAGGTGGTGGCCCGGGGCTTATGCGCGCTGGAAACGAAGGGCACATGGCTGGAAAAGGTAAGGCCAAAAATGATTCGGTGTCTATAGGCATCGGAGTTGAACTACCTTGGCATCAAAAATTCAACAATTCGGTTGAGTACAAAGAAATGTTTAACCGCTTTTCAAAAAGACTCGATGAATTCATGCTTCTATCAAACGCTGTAGTAGTAGCTCCTGGTGGATTGGGCACCATGCTCGAACTTTTCTATACTTGGCAACTAGTACAAGTGCACCACATCTGCAACATACCGATAATACTCATGGGTGATGAATGGGAAGGTCTTTTGCGTTGGATCAAAGAAAACCCTCTTGAGAAAAATTATTTAGACAAAGCTGATTATGATTTAGTTTTCCATGTTAAGAATCCTGAGGATGCAGTCAAGATTAT
Source organism: Minisyncoccota bacterium (assembly GCA_036517715.1). Taxonomy (GTDB): domain Bacteria; phylum Patescibacteriota; class Minisyncoccia; order Phycocordibacterales; family UBA9973; genus UBA9973. The sequence continues at coordinate 9,393 of DATDUL010000006.1, read as the reverse complement.
CGAGGACACCTATGCGAGCTTTAAAGCTGGCGGTAAAGATTTTTGTTTAAACTACGAAAAATACAAAATTTAGGAAACGAGAAACCCTCCTTCGCGCAAGGCTTCGGAGGGTAGTTTTTGTTTACAAAAACTAAAAAAGAGCCCTAATCTCTAAACAATCCTTCCAGAACTTTGTCCCGGAAGTAACAATCCCTTGAAGGATAGCCCCAGAAAATTAAAAAATATCCAGAACGTCCTACTCAAAACTGTATAACCGATGGCTGATTGCTTAGAGATTATAGCTCTCTTTAACTGCCGTCATTATAACTCCTAAAAAATATTACTAAATGTTATAATGTGGACAGCGCTGTTGATAAACTGTCAATAATGTGAACTTTCAGTAATATAGCATATATAAAAAATAATGTCAAGTACCCTAAACGAGAAAACTGAAGAAGGAGTCCTAGACCAAACCCTGCGACCCAAGGCTTGGGATGAGTACATCGGCCAAAAACACATAAAAGACAACGTTAAAATCCTACTCAAGGCCGCCGAAGAGCGTGGGCAGATACCGGAACACATACTTTTTTATGGTCCACCAGGACTCGGTAAAACTACCCTCGCCCACCTAATCGCCAAAGAAACTGGACGACAGATGAAAATAACTTCTGGACCAGCTATAGAAAAGGTTGGGGACCTAGCATCTATACTCACCAACCTCTCTGCTGGGGACATTCTCTTTATTGACGAAATCCACAGGCTTAACAAAATGGTGGAGGAGATCCTATACCCAGCTATGGAGTCCGGTGTGCTCGACATCATCATCGGTAAAGGACCATCTGCTCGGACTATTCAGCTCGACCTGCCACCGTTTACCATGATTGCAGCAACTACTCGGGTAGCTCTGGTGTCCTCCCCTCTCCGATCTCGATTCTCGGGTGGAGTATTTCGACTAGAGTTTTATTCTAACGATGAGATTAAAAAAATAATAGAACGTTCAAGTAAACTACTCGATACTGTATTAGATGATGGCGCGTTGGATGAAATCGCGAAACGTAGTCGTTACACTCCTCGAACCGCAAATTATTTTCTAAAACGCGCTCGTGACTACGCTCAAGTACATAAAAAAAACTTAGATCAACAAACGACCAAAGAAGCTTTAAATATGCTCGCCATAGACGAACTCGGTTTAAATACATCCGATAGAAAATTCTTGGAAGTAGTGATTGAGAAGTTCAACGGTGGTCCAGTAGGGCTCGGGACTATAGCTGCTGCAATGAGTGAAGAAGAAGCTACTGTCGAAGAAGTGATCGAACCCTACCTGCTCCAGCTCGGACTCCTCGAACGCACCGCGCGAGGCCGTATGGCTACCACGAAAGCGTACGAGCATTTAGGATTCGATATACCAGAAGAAAAACAATCTAAATTAATTTAGTATTTATGGCAGGACATAATAAATGGAGTCAAATAAAGAGAAAGAAAGAGATTACTGACGGAAAGAAAAGTAAGATTTTTTCGAAGTTGGTTAAATATATTTCAGTGGAAGCACGGCTTAGCGGTGGTAACGACTCCCCGGGTCTACGTAGCGCCATAGAGAAGGCTAAGAAAGTGAACATGCCTAAAGACATCATCGAGCGAGCCCTTAAAAAAGCAACTGAGCCAGGTACAGCTATGGAAAACATCATGTACGAGGCATATGGCCCAGGTGGTGTTGGAATAATTATCGAAACTCTGACCGACAGTAGAAATAGAACTGCACAAGATGTGAAACACATACTTGCTGAAAATGGCACTGCCTTTGCGGGCATCGGTTCGGTGTCTTGGGCTTTTGAGAAAAAAATCACCCCCGAAGAAGGACTTGTCTGGATTCCAACTACCACTGTTGAGGCTTCTGACGAAGATTTAGTTTTGTTGGATAAACTTGTGGAGGATTTGGAAAACAACGACGACGTGCAGGATGTGTTTACTAATGCAGAATAATAAAACATGAAAATATTAGGAATTGACCCAGGATATGAGAGACTTGGAATAGCTATTCTCGAAAAAAATAAAACGGGAAAAGAGATTGTTGTTTACTCTGAGTGTTTTAACACTTCTGCTAAATTAAAATTCGAGGAAAGACTACTACTACTCGGACAGAAGGTTGAAAAAATAATCCAAGAATACAAACCAGAAGTCCTTGCTATTGAAACCCTTTTCTTAACCACCAACCAAAAAACAGTGATGCATGTTTCAGAAGCTCGTGGGGTTATATTGTACAAAGGAATTAAAGCAGGGTTGAAGATTTTCGAAGCCACACCATTGCAGATCAAAATCGCCACCACTGGCTACGGCAGAGCGGATAAAAAGGATGTTTTGAAAATGGTGAGGATGCTTGTAGATATAGACAAGGACAAGAAATCAGATGATGAACTTGACGCTATTGCTATAGCTCTAACCGGATTTGCTCATTTGAAAAATAGTTTTCCACAGATTTAGATTTAGCGCCTTGCTTTGATGTTTGTATTCTGATATTTTTTACTCAAATTAAAAGGTCGCTAAAAATTTATATAATTTTTGCAAATGAGTTACGACGTAAACAATGATTTAGCTGGTGGGAGTGATGAATATGGTGCAGAGGAAAAGGAGCCGAATTTTGACAAAGAACCAGGCGAACCAGAGTTGGGTGATTTGGATTTGATAGATGATGTTGACTCTGGTGATGCTTATGTATTTGGTGGAGACGAGGAAGAAGAAACATATTAATCAACACAAGAAAACAAAAAAAAACCCAGCATGTGCTGGGTTTTTTTTTGTTTTCTACACTATTTCTACAAAACGCTTCTTTCCTATTTTAAACTTTTGTCCTTTTTTGGGAACGAAACGTGGGTCGGTTATTTTAGTATTAGTTATCAACTCTGATACTGCACCTTCGTCTACCAACCTTCTCCAATCACTCTTTGATTTTATTACCTTGGCTTCCACCAACGAGTCGGCTAAACTCTCCCCTGTTTTAAATTTAACCTTATCCATTTCTTCTGGAATCTCTCCTTTCTGAAAAGTCTTTGAGAAAGCCTCCTCGGCTTCTTGGGCTTTTTTGTCTCCGTGATAAAAAGTCACCACTTCTTTAGCTAGGATTTTTTTGAAAATCATTGGGTTCTCTCCTTTCTTCACTCGATCTTTCATTTTCGCAATTTCATCCATTGGAATACGAGTAACCAATTCGAAATAATCAAAAATCACATCGTCTACGATAGACATTATGTTTCCGTACATATTATTTGGTTCTTCGGCAATCGAGATAAAGTTTTTTAAACTTTTACCCATTGGACGTCCATCCGAACCTAAAAGTAGTTTCATGGCGATAGCACATTGTGGTTTTTGTCCAAACACTGGCATTAAGTGTCTACCTGCTAGGAGGTTAAAGGTCTGGTCGGTACCACCGAGTTCAACATCGCATTTTAGCGCCACAGAATCGTAACCCTGCATCAGCGGATACATAAACTCATCGAGTCCGATAGGTTTACCATTCTTGTAACGAATCATAAAAGCTTCGCGATCGAGCATCTGTGAAACAGTGAATTGTTTTGCTAGGTGTATAACGTCGTTGAAATTTAAATCTTTTAACCATTCAGAATTATGTCGAACCGTGGTTTGTTCTTTTTTAACTGTTTTGAAAAATTGCTTCTGGTAACCCTTCTCGAGTTCTTTTATTTCTTTATTGTTCGTCTCTGAACGCATATCAACTTTGTCGGAATGATCTCCAACCAAAGTTGTAAAATCTCCAATAATCAAAGTTACTTTATGTCCTAGTTCTTGGAAATCCCTGAGTTTACGGTGTATTACCGAGTGCCCAAGGTGCAAAAAAGATCCAGTTACATCTGTCCCTAGTTTTATGTGCAACTGCTTACCACTCATCATTTGCTTTTTCAGTTCTTCTTTTGTAAATACATCGTGGACTCCACGGGTTAAAACTTCGTCCACTTTCTTTTCGTCTGTAATTATCTTCATGGTATGGATTATAACACGATTTTCAGGTAAAATAGGGTGGTGCTTTTATACCTAAAAAGATTGCTTAGGAAAGCTAAAAAACTATATAAACGGGCCCGAAAAATAAAACCCAACCGTGATTGGTTGATGCTTTTTGCTGGTATTTTCATATTAGTAGTTGCTGGTGTGTTTGTGTGGATTGCTTCCCTTAAGATTCCAGACTTCAACGCTTTCAACGACCGCAAAGTCGCCAACTCAACCAAAATATTCGACCGAACCGGCGAAATACTACTCTACGACATCCACGAAGACATAAAACGTACTAGTATTCCGTTTGAGGAGATGGGTCCAAATATCAAAAACGCTACCATCGCTATCGAAGACTCTGAATTTTATAACCACATTGGAGTTCGTCCGAAATCAATACTCAGAGCATTGTTTTCAAACATAACCAACATTGGTATTGGTGGTGGTGGTTCAACCATCACCCAACAGTTGGTTAAAAATACTTTATTGGTTCAGAAAAAGACTTACACTCGAAAAATAAAAGAATGGGTTCTGGCTATCAAAATGGAACGGGTTCTGACTAAAGATAAAATCTTGGAACTTTATTTAAACGAGGTTCCTTATGGAGGAACTATTTATGGAATCGAAGAAGCTAGTAAAACATACTTTGGTAAAAATGCGTACGAACTAACATTGGGTGAGGCTGCCTATCTAGCTGCTATTCCACAGTCTCCAACAACTTACTCCCCTTATGGGAAAAACAAAGCTCGATTGGACGTCCGTAAAAATTTAGTACTATCTAGAATGAAGGAACTTGGTTTTATAACTGAAACCGAATACGAAACAGCTAAAAACGAGGAGGTTATTTTTCTACCTAAAGCTGTTTCTGGAATACGAGCTCCTCACTTTGTTTTTTATATTAAAGATTACTTAGAAGAAAAATATGGCGCAGAGACAGTAGAAAGTGGTGGCCTCAAAGTAACCACAACCCTAGACTACACCCTACAAGAACAAGCCGAGAAAGCGGTGAAAGAAGGCGCTCTGCAGAACGAAAAGTCTTTTGGTGGAAGCAATGCTGCTTTGGTCGCCATCGACCCTAAAACAGGCCAAATACTCTCTATGGTTGGATCTAGAGACTACTTCGACACCGCTATTGATGGCAACTTCAACGTGGCCTTGGCTCGAAGACAGCCTGGTTCGTCTTTTAAACCATTTATTTATGCAACCGCTTTCAATAAAGGCTTCACTCCAGAAACAGTCTTGTTTGATCTACCCACAGAATTCCAAACCACTTGTAATGCTTATGGTAAAGCCCTACCAGGACACAAACAAAGCGAATGTTATATGCCGGACAACTATGATGGTAAGTTCCGTGGACCACTTAGTTTGCGCGAAGCTCTAGCTCAATCCATAAACGTACCTGCAGTTAAATTGTTTTACTTGGCTGGACTACAAGATTCACTAAAAACAGCTGAAGATATGGGTATCACTACCCTTTCTGATATAGGACGCTATGGTTTAACCCTGGTAATCGGAGGTGGTGAAGTAACCTTGCTCGAAATAACATCGGCTTATAGTGTTTTTGCAGACAATGGGGTTAAAAACAAAACAGCTGGGATTTTGAAAGTTGAAGATATGAATGGAAACATTCTCGAAGAATACACACCTAGCCAAAAAGAGGTTTTGTCCAAAAATACTGCTTTGATTATTTCTGATATTTTATCTGACAACCAATCTAGAATTCCAACTTTTGGAGCTAACTCTAGTTTAAACATTCCGGGTTACGATGTAGCTGCGAAAACTGGTACCACCAACAACAACAAAGACGCTTGGCTCGTTGGTTATAGTCCAAATATTGTAGTTGGTGTTTGGGCTGGAAACAACGACAACAAACCTATGAAAAAAGGAGGTTCGGCTTTGGCTGGACCTATTTGGAATAAATTCATGAATTTTGCTCTAACTAAAGTTCCGAAAGAAAATTTCGAAAACCCTGACTTATATACCGACCCAGAAACAGTAAAACCAGCTCTTCGTGGACACTGGCAAGGTAATGAAAACTTTTTTATCGATCGTGTTTCAGGTGGGCTCGCAACAGCTTTTACCCCAAGAGAAACCCGCGAGGAGAAAGTTATAACCAATGTTCACACCATCTTGCACTGGGTAGACAGAAACAACATAACCGGCCCTTCCCCTGCAGTTCCACAGAAAAACAATCAATACAACAACTGGGAAACACCTATTTTAAACTGGTGGGCCCAGAATTCATACAAATACCCGATTGTTACCCCTGCTAGTAAGCCTGCTTTTTACGACAACATTCACACCGAACAATCCTCATTAAACATTAACCTTGTGGAACCTGATCCAAACAAATTCTACCCACCAGGGGAAGTGGTAAATGTTCTAGTTTCTGGAAATAGTTCTTTTCCAATAAAAGGAATCGATGTTTTTATAAACGGAGTTTATATCGGAAATTCCAAATCATCGAACTTTTCTTTTGTTCCAGGTGAATTAGAAAACCTACGCAACGAAAACGAAATTCGAGTTATTGCTTACGACTCTGCCTTTAATAAAGTTGAGTTAACTTCTGTTTTGAGAATAAAAAACTAGGCAGACTTTTTCCTTGCTATTTGGTGATGAAAACAACTAGGCTTTACTATGCTTTTTATACAAAACCAAACCAGCTATCAATATAAAAATTATTAAACCTAGATACAATAAACGATTCTGATGAGTAACTAAATCCTTATTACTGTTTTTTGGCAACTTATCATCTATTTGAGTTGCAGTCGGCTCATCGACTGTAGTCTGAATAAACATATGCTCTGATTGGTACTTAGACAAGAGGTCAAATTGTTCTTTCTCCAACGAGTAGCCGTTGTCTGCTGGATTAGAGATAAAAGAAAAAAGTCTAGAGATTTGTTTTGTTTCTCTTTTTTGTATTGGAATCCATTTTATTTCCGAATATTTCTTAATTAACCTTACCGCTAAGGTATCAATTTCAGTTAGATAACTTGAATTGTTTTTGGTGAAATTCACATAAGCATCTTTACACCCCATAAGGTAAATATCATACAAGAGGTTGGTTTGAATTTCAATACTAGGTAATGAGTGAATATCTGTTAGTGGTGAGGTGTATCGTACAAGAATTCTTCTACCATCATTAAAATGCCAAATTACATTTTCAAGATTTTGCATTAAATGATCTTTTCCTTCAAAAAATGCGTGGCTTATGCTGTATTGGTGTTCAATTTTAGCGTGTCTATCACATGTTTCCAAAGTCTCGTTTAAATTCTCAGTTAATTGGTCATAATTTTTCTCCGCCAAAATAAAATCTGGGTCCTTGGCTAAATCTTCTAATTCTTTTGGGTACCAACCTGTGGAGAAATAAAATTGGTATTTTGTGGGGAATAGCGCTGTTGCTTCACCATCGGGAAATGTGTGTGCGGTTTGAGCATAACCGAACGATCCACCTGCATAAATAGTCGTTACTGGTCCATCTATAGCAATTCCATTACAATAATTATCCATAATACCACGGTTACAGAATATATTGGGGATATTGTCGCTCGGTGAGTATCTTGAATAATCGGTAAACACCTCTCTTTCATCACCTTTTATTATTTTTACTCTATAAAAGTTTTCGGTTTCAGTTCTTTCGTCGTGAATTTCATAACACTTTCCCTTTTCAACTATTGTCCATGGTTGATTGCGTTCAATCCCGACTTTTTCGGAATAATCAAAAACTAAGAAAGAGTCTGTGCCAACTTCTTCGGGGTTAATAATACTCACGCAGTCTAGTTTACTGTCTTTTATCAAGAACATTCTAGTCGGCATAGCGTCGCCTTCGCCTTCTTGAGCGAAGGTTGTTTCTTTAAACAGAGTTGTTGTGAAAACTAAGAGGAAAAATATTAAAACAAGGGTTTTAAATTTAATCATTGGTTTGAAATCTTAAATCCACTGATAATCTTCTGGCTTAGTTGGTGGTCTTGCCACATAATCCGAGACCAGTTATCATTCATTTTTTCGTTAGCCGGCATATCAAGAACTGTTTGAGAAAAATTGTCTCCTAACATGTACAAATATTTTCCTTGATCGAAGTAATAAGTATCTTCAATTGAGTGAGTCGAGTTAAAAGCTTCAGTTCTAATTACTGGGACTCCTTTTCCGTTCACCTCAATCAATAATCTACTTACTTTATACCCAGTAGGGCTGTCTGGTTGGTGTGTGTTGTCTTGCTGTACTTTTTTATTAAGATACGAATCCAAATCGAAACCTTTGGCTTTCTTTACTATAGTAAACGACACGAGGTTGCCGAATTCACACCCGTTATATCTATAAACAAAACGACCTGCGAAGACTTTATTTTGATCAATATTCTCTTTTGAAAGGTTTATAGTGTCATTCATTGGTACATAATCCTTGACCTCTAAGGGAACAATAATTCCTGGTTTTACTGTAAAATATTTAAATTCATTCTGTGTATTACAAGAAAACTCTGTTGGTTTATCAACAATAAACCCGTCTGGGTAGGTAAAACTAAAACCATGGTCAGTGTTTATATATGTTGTTAAAGAAACTCCCTTGTTTAGGTTTGTGTCTACAACAACCCTATCCTTTTTTACTAAGCTTGGTTTGTTTTTTAATGCAAAAATTACCAACACCATCACAACAACCAAGAGACACAAGATTACTACTAATTTTTTGGGTTTGGTCATAGGTTTAGTATACCTGTTTAACAATTAGCCAACAAATAAAAAAACTAACGCATTTCCTCTATTCTCAACCCTTGCTCTTTCAGGCTTTGTAAAATTGCACTTTTTTTGAGTAGAATCTCGTTTTTATAGATTGGTTTGATATTTAAAACTAAAGTTGTACCTTTGATTTTAATATGATCTTTAGTTACATCTATTCCTACGAGATTTTTAATTACGTCTTGTATTAGACCAATTTTTACCACCTCGTGTCCGAGTATTTTTTCGAACCGTTGTAGTAAATCTTTAATTTCTATCATTTATTCATTGGCATTATTAAATAAGTGAAAGAAGTATCTGAGATTGGTTGGATAACTATTGGCTTTCCTCCGTCGTTTAAGCGAATACTGACACTATCTGTTGTAAGCGACGAGAAGCAGTCTAGGAAGTATTTATAGTTGAAACTGAGCTCTACATCCACTCCAGACAAAGCTGCATCAATTTGGGTCTTGTTTTCTCCAATATTAGTATTCTCTGAATCTAATTCGAAAGATTTATCTTTGGTGTTTATTTTTAAATTTAATTGGTTGAATTTATCAGAAAAAGTATTTGATAATGCCGATGAATAAATGATAGAAATCAAAGACTTACTACAACGGTTCGAAAAAATACTCGGACATGAGGTGGTAAAAATTGGGCTAATTCAAGATGTAATCAAAAACCTCGCAGGAATAGATATATCTAA
>DATDUL010000005.1:0-8970 GCA_036517715.1 Minisyncoccota bacterium | reverse complement strand
CGGTCCTTGGCTTCATCTACTGCTTTGTCTGGCAGACCTACTATGTTCATAGCATGCAGACCACGCGACAGATCCACCTCCACGGTGACGATGGCTCCAGAGAGTAAATTTACTTGCGCAGAATAAACTTTCGCAAAACTCATGCAGTAATTATAATGCAAAAGAAAAAAAATACATACTTTCAAGGGGTTTCGAGGCTGACGAGCCAAGAACTTCAGGAATTTTTAAGCTTCAAAAATTCCGTACCGAAGAAAGTATGTATTTTTTACTACTCCTCTATGTGTTTCTTGCAAGTCGTAGCTGCTGGGTTTACTTCCATTCTTTTTGCTTCGATTTCCTTTTTACAAACCTTACATACTCCGAAAGATGCTTTGTTCAAGTTTTCTAGTGCTTTCAAGATGTTGTTTAATCTGCCTTCAAACACATCCATCATTCCACTTTTGCCTTCAAAATCCTCAAATCTGTCTGCCATGTCATTCTGGTCTGACTCATGAAAGCCTGGATTCTCTTGTACCACTTCCCATTCACCAGTCTTTGGGTTCATTTTACCCATGTCTTTCATTTGTTCCAACAACAAGTCTCGTTCTTTTTCCAATTTCTCTTTAATTTTCTTTTTATCTAACATATAAATATCAATTTTCTGATAATAACCTTGCTTTAAATCTACACTATTTCGACACACCTGTCCACGCGGTTATTCCTAGCAAAACAGGTAGGCCGATATCATAGCATTTTTGCCTTCAAAAGCAACCATTCCAGCCTTTAAATTCCACTATTTACTTATTTCACTACTGGAGAGCCGGCGCATGACCTCTCGAGCAGCCAGGTTAGAGCGAGTGATGATGATCGAGGTATCGTCAGCATATACGTACATGAGCCCGATAGTACCGTTTGGGTGGTACAAAATACGAGCATTTTTGTTATCGACAAAACCATCTTCGAAATCCTTGTTCAGCAAGACGTTGTTTTCTTTACCGAGTGGTACCCCAAACAAATCGTGCAAATCAAAGAACATTTTATCTTCCCATTTTTGCATTTCTCCGAAAGCATCTTCGAACGATTTAACTTTTATTAAAATCAAAGGTTCGTTTTTGGTTCCTTTAACAACCCCCACCAAGAAGTTTGGATTGGAAAGCTGTAGCAGAGGTGTGGGCAAGTTGGGTGCAGTAATCTTCGCAAACTCTTTCAGATCAAGAATTTTTTTACCTTTGGTTAAATAATACCCATCAACCCCACCGAGCTTAACAGTCGAAAGCGCAAAAGAACTTTTCAATGTGCTCACAATCTGGTCTTCTTTTAGGTTGTCGATCGGCACAAATTGAGTGTGGTCTACGAATATAATCGGTCGGAACTGTTCCGTAACCCCAACTGGTTTTGAATTTTGAATAAAAAATATGTATACAAGCCCCAGTAACGAAAGCAAAATGAGCACCGCACTGATAGCGACGAAAACCTTGTTCTCGGGAGACTCGATGGAAACACTAGCTAGGTATTCTTCCTTCTCTTCTTGTTCTTTGATTAATTCGCGCAAAGAACCGTCCTGGTTTTCACCCAGAGACTCCGCCATGTCATCCGAAAAAGTATGAACAACTTTGCTTTTGAATTTTTCTTCGCTTTCCATGTGCCTTTATTGAGGCTGATTTGGTGCAAAAAAGTTTTTATCCGCTTCTTTGATAGACAGACTTATTTTATCGCGGTCGGCATCGATTTTGATAACTTTTACTGGTACAATCATCCCTTCTTTAATTATATCAGCTACTCGCTCGACACGGAATGGTGCCATCTCTGAGATGTGTACTAGGCCGTCAGTATATTCGTTCAATTTTACAAAAGCTCCAAAATCGGCTATCTTCACAACTTCACCTTTTAGTACTTCTCCTACTTTGTATTCGTGAGTCATTTCTTCGATCACTTTCTTGGCAGCTTCAGCGGTACCACCCTTACCGGTCAGATATACAGTTCCGTCGTCTTCAATAGTTATTTCAGCTCCAGTACGTTCTTTGATTTCTTTTATTGTTTTACCACCTGAACCGATGACCATACCGATTTTGTCTGGATTGATTTTGGTTATCAAAATACGTGGGGCATTCACAGAAATTTCTTTTCGTGGACTTGGGATAACAGCTTCGATGGTGTCTAGAATTTTTAGTCGAGCTTTCTTGGCAGCCACCATAGCCTCACCTAGAATTTTAACTGGTACGCCTTCTACTTTTACATCGAGCTGAATAGCGGTCACACCGTCTCTGGTACCCGCTACTTTGAAGTCCATGTCACCGTGGTGATCTTCTGGGCCTTGGATATCAGTTAACACTTTGTATTTATCATCACTCTCGTACATAAGTCCCATAGCAATACCAGCAACTGGCGCTTTGATCGGTACACCGCCATCCATCAATGCTAGTGTGGTAGCACAAATAGAAGCCTGTGAAGTCGAACCGTTGGAAGCCATAGATTCAGAAACTACTCGCACTGTATAAGGAAACTCGGATTCAGGTGGCATAACCATGAGCAAGGCTTTCTCTACCAATGCACCGTGTCCTACTTCGCGACGGTTGGTGAAACCAGCTCGGCCTGTTTCTCCAGATGAATACGGAGGAAAGTTATAGTGGTGCATGAAACGTTTTTCTGATTCTGTGTTCATGCCGTCGATCATGTGTCGGTCGTCTGGACCACCAAGGGTAAGGACTGACAGCACATGGGTACCTCCTCGATAGAAAATTCCAGATCCGTGCACCACAGATGAAAGTCCTCCAGCTTCTGCATGAAGCCCTCGTACTTCGTCCATTGCTCGCCCGTCGGCTCGAGCATTTTCGTTGATAGCTTTTTTGTGCAAAATTTCGTTTTCAGTATTGTCGAACAAATCATCTTCTGGAGAGAAGTCATCTCGATCACTGAATTTCTCGGCCACCAATGCGTTCCATTCTTGGTGTAGGGCGTCTATTTTTTCTTTGCCAGCGCCAGCGAATATAGCACCTTCCATTTTCGGCAGGATGTTTTCGTTAAACAAAGCCACTGCTTCCGGAGAAGCCTTGGTGTGCTCTATTGTTCTTTTCTCTTTACCTATTTCTTTTGCGATTTCTTTTTGGAAATTCTCGAGTTTGGTTATCTCCTCACTAGCCTTTAAGAGAGCAGCCTCAAGTTCTGCTTCTTCTACTTGGCGAGCGGCTGCTTCGATCATGTTTACATTGCCAGCCTTACCGCACACAATCAAATCAAATTTATATTCAGAATTTTCACCACGTAGACTCTGGGGAGCATTGATTAACAATTCTTCTCCGTTGTATTTACCGAGACGAACACAACCCACTGGTCCTGCCCATGGAATATTTGAAACTAGGATAGCCAGAGATGCTGCGTTTACTGCTAGAATCACTGGATCATTGTCGTCTACTGAAAGCACTGTCACTATCACCTGCACCGCATGACGCATAGAATGGTCAAATAGTGGGCGCAAAGTTCGGTCGATTACACGACTAGCCAATATTGCATCTTCTGAAGGTTTGCCCTCGCGTTTCACGAAACGTGAACCGGAAATCTTACCAGAAGCATAGAACCTCTCTACGTAGTCGACTGTGAGGTTAAAAAACCCTAGGCCTTTTTGTCGGTCCTTGGACATACAGACGTTTGCCATAACTATGGTTTCACCATATTTGAGCATCACACTACCGTGCGCTTGGTCGGCTAGATCGGTAAAAGTAGCGGTCAGGGTCTTCCCGCCGATTTCTAATGTGTATTCTTTCTTGTACATATTGTTATGTCTAGGCATTACCTAGACGTAGTTCCCGTCCAAACTACAGTATTGTTACTCAACAACTTGAGAACACTACTTTGTGTTTGAACGCGAACTGATTAATCCCGACGTTCATATCGGGATCCCGACTTTACGTCGGGACTGATAATAAAAACAGTCTAGCATTTTTGACTAGGATTGCAAAAAAACGCCTGACTTAGATTAAATACTTGCGAGGGTTTTCGGAAAGGTCGACAAAGTCGTCCGCAGCTTCACGAAGTCGACTAGAAGTAGATTTGCCAAATGAAACCACCTCCACCTGCGCACCGAGGGTTTGCAGGTATTCAACTAGTGGAACATAGTCCCCGTCTCCGGAAACTATAACAACGGAGTCGAGTCGGGTTGCCATCTTGATAGCGTCGACTGTTAATCCCACGTCCCAGTCGCCTTTCTTGACCCCGGTGTGAAACACCTGTAGGTCTTTGGTCTTGGTTTCGATACCGAGCTTGCCCAGAGCTTCGAAGAAATTCTTCTCGTCTCCAGCTTCGGTGGTTATGACGTACGCTACTGCACGTACTAGTTTACGGCCGGCTACGGAGTCTTTGAGCACGTTACCGAAGTTTACTCGGCCTTTGTATAAGTTCCGAGCAGAGTGATATAGATTTTGTGTATCTATGAAAACCCCAACTCGTTGTTCTTTGTGTTTAATTACTGACATTATGTTTATATTATAGACTTATAAGAAAAGAAAACATAGTTTTCTTTGTTAAAAGAAAAGGCCCCGCTTACGCGAGGTCCATTTTCTTTTTGAGGGTATCGTGACGAGCTTTGTCCTTTCGCTCTAGATACTTCAAATGCTTGCGTCGGTCGGCTACCATTTTGATAAGACCTCGACGTGAGTGATTATCTTTCTTGTGTTTCTTTAAATGTTTTGCCAACTCGTCGATCTGAGTTGAAAGTATGGCCACCTGGACCTCGGTAGATCCTGAGTCCTTCTCGTGAATCTGATTTTTCTTGATAACTTTTTGCTTTTTCGCTGTTGATAACATGTGGCGTATAGTATCACAAAAGGTAGAATTACGCAAGCCCCATATCATAACGAAGCAGAAAGGTAAATTTTCATACCCGAGGGTCCCAACCCGTACTCGGGTAAGGGCGCAGGGTTGAAAATTTACCTTTCTGCGAAGTTGTGTCGCACAATATTATGCTAGAATTACCTTAATGTCTTCGTTAAAAAAGTTAAAAATTCAATTTCTGGAATATTTGGAAATAGAAAAGGGGCGAGCACTTCGTACCATAGAAAACTACGATCACTACCTGACCCGCTTTTTGAACTTTTTGAAAACCGACAACCCCGAAGACATCACCGACGACAAAATGCGTGAGTTTAGGCTTTGGTTAAACAGACAAGAAACAGGTAACCGCAGTACCAGCGACACTCTCTCTAAAAAAACCCAGAACTATTATTTGATATCCATACGAGCTTTTATGAAATATCTAACCCGCCAAGGTATCAAGTCCTATCCTGCCGAACGCATCGAACTCGCCAAGACTTCCCAGCGAATGCTCGACCTCATAACCCACGAAGAATTAATGCGCCTGCTCGATGCACCCAGCGGTGATGATGTGAAGTCGCTTCGCGACAAAGCCATCCTGGAACTCCTGTTCTCTACTGGTCTGCGTGTCTCAGAACTTTGTGCACTTCGTGACGATACAAATCTAAAATCAAGCGAGCTTGCAGTCCGTGGAAAAGGTGGCAAGGTTCGCGTGGTCTTCATATCCGATGAAGCCCGAGTCGCCGTAGAAAAATATTTAAAGAAAAGAGAAGGCATGAGCGAAGCCTTGTTCACCAGAATAGGTCGGGAGAAAACCGGTAGCGACTTCCTGGACCGTCGATCTGTGGAACGAATAGTGAAACACTACGCCACCGTAGCTGGAATTTCCAAAAGGGTTACCCCGCACGTCATGCGCCACATGTTCGCCACCGACCTCCTGGGCAATGGTGCCGACATCCGCAGTGTTCAGACCCTCCTCGGCCACTCAAGTATCATCACCACCCAAATATACACCCATGTTACGGACAAACATCTAAAAGATATACACCAAAAGTACCACAATAAGAAGTAATTACCCTATACATAAAAAGCCTGCCCCGTACGAAGCTCTGCTTTCGTTCGGGGTTTCACAACAAAAAATAATCTCCCTAAAAAACAAAGGCACCAGAGAGGTCTGGGCCTCTGCTGGTGCTGTTTTTTGTTTTGAAAAAAGTTATTCTTTTAGTTTTTTTATCGCCAATTCGAAAAGCCATTTTTTGTCTGTAACCTTTCGAGGTGTGATTACGCGGTTATCATCAAAATAATGCTCCTCTTCTTCTATTGTCCCTACAGAATTGATATAACAATCAAGGACCTGAAGAGGGTTACCGTACACCACTCTTACCCTCACTTCTCCACTTTCTGGGTTAAGATTCCGTTTCACTGATACAGAACACCCTTGATCTGAAATTTGGGGCACGCTCACGTTACTAAATGAGGCGACCCCTTTTCTTCCGAGCAAGGAATCAATCTGGATATAAGTTCTGTCTTTCGATTCCAAAATATCATATACAACTAAATTTACACTCCCATCAGCAAAAATCACATATCGGGAAAATATTCTCCCCTCAAGAGACCGTGCTTCAAGGACCGTCGTGCCGTTTTTTAGTACAAGAACAGACCCTATACAAGTGTCACCATTCGAAGTGAAAACTTCAGGCGGTGAAAGCCTGTAGAAATCAGATTTGACGCTAGGATGGCTCAATACGTACGGTGTGACATTTGGAAGATTATAAAGAGCTTCGCAAACCTGTGAAAAAACTGGGTTTTGGGGAAAGGTGCAAAATAGCACCAGAGCGGTGAATAGGTTTTTTAAAAACATAACAAAGAGCGGTTTAACCCTAGATTTACCTAGGTTTTTTTGTGAAAATTTCAATCAAAAACTACCACTAAAATAGGCAAATGTCAATGACACTAGAAAAGAGAACACCGAGAACGATGTCCCCGGTGTGATTATTTTTTACTAAAAATGTACCCTTCGATTTCCTTTTGCGCAGACTGAATTGAAACATCAGTCATACTTATTTTCAAATCCGGTCTTTTGAATTTGATACCGTACAAATCATAGAAATCCCACTTCACTCTGTGTTGCAGGATTAAGCCACCGGTATACCCTTTTGGATACCAGAAGGCTAGTACATTTCCAACTCTAATCTCTTGCCTCCACATCCCTGAAGAACTTTTAACATCCAAAAATACGATTCTGCTTCTGTACACAACGGATGTATAAGATGTATAAAAAGTATCTAGATCAACAACTTCAGTTATCAACGCGTCTGGTTTTACGTGTTCAATGATGTCTCCAGCCAGCCGAGCTGTCCGGAACAGTTCGATGACTTGAGCATCGAGGTCTTCGGAATCTTGATAGCTTGTTTGTGCGTTCACCTCAAAAGTAAACATGGTTGCGAGGCAAAAAAGAATCAACTTTTTCATGAGTAGGAGTGTTTAATTGTGAAGAATTTTTCTTAATTATAACACCCGCCCACCTATGTGCTAGAATCTTAATTATGAAGATAATTTCTTGGAACATTAACGGCATACGAGCAGTGCACAGGAAAGGTCTTTTTGTACCTTTTATACAGAAATACCAGCCGGACATTTTATGCTTGAACGAAACCAAAGCCGAAGAGCATCAAAGCGAAGTAGACCTGCCTGAATATGAAGAGTTCTGGAACAGTGCCGAGAAAAAGGGTTACAGTGGTACCGCAATATTTACCAAAACGAAACCTATCTCAATAGTTCTAGACATCCCAGAAAAAATCGCCAAGAAGTACGTCTTGAAAGATAAATACGGCGACCTAAACAAAGAAGGACGAGTTATTGCCGCTGAATTCAAAAACTTTTACATAGTGTCGGTATACACTCCGAATGCTAAACCAGACTTGTCTCGCCTAGAGATGCGCTACAAACATTGGGATCCCGCATTTTTGGCCTATGTAAAAGAATTAGAAAAAAGTAAACCGGTAATATTCTGCGGGGATTTGAACGTTGCCCACACCCCGGAAGACCTTACCAACCCGAAAGCAAACGAGGGCGAACATGGCTACACCAAAGAAGAACGCGAAGGTATCGATAAAATAATTTCTGCCGGATTCGTGGATACTTTCCGCATGTTTGAAAAATCCGGTGGACACTATACCTGGTGGAGTAATTGGAGCAACGCCCGCGCCAGGAATGTCGGTTGGCGTATAGATTACTTTTTCGTAAGTGAAAAATTAAAATCAAAAATAAAAAAAGCCCAAATCCTCCCTGAAGTCATGGGTTCCGACCACTGCCCTATCTTGATTGAGATTTAGTGTTAGCAGAGTATCTGCTTTCTAATACAAAAATTCTTCTTGAACAGTTTCTTTAACTTTTCTGCTTTGGCTTTGTTTCTAGATATCACTAGTTTTGTTTTACCCTTTTGATTTATTATTCCTTGCAGACTCTCGAAAGCTTCGGCGCCAAAAACTCTACTCTCTATATAAAACTTATCGATATCTTCAGACACTTTTTTATCAATCCATACCTCTATCAAAAAGTCACCGAAAATGTTTAAATAAAAATTATCTTTCTGAAAAAGTCTTTTTGTATTCATGTGGTATTGCAAAACGTCTCCATCAAATTCTTTTGCAACTAACTTATCCAGCACGGTATTATCTGAAACAGTTACAAGCAACTGCTGATTACTTTTCTTTATCAAATCAAAGAACGACCTCTCGGTATCGTACCTAGCTAATAGGAACCATTCATGAGGATTGTAGAAATATATTGGCTCGTCGCTTTTCATCACCTGCGACAAAATACTGCAAGCATGAATCCAGAAAGCATCCGTGAACCGCGGGTTCGAAAAGTTGTAAGAAATTTTATCTCCGTCACTTAAACTTAGGAAATCCTCCCCAGTGTGAACACCTCCTGCGTAGTTGCGTCGCGCGAGGTTGAAGTACTCGGACATTTTATTTATCCAAATTTGAGAAAGCGAGACCCTCTTTGCATGCAGGACTACCACTTCTTGGCTTTTTAAGTTCCGAAGAACTTTATATACCGCCTGTTTGGTCGTGCTGGGTCGCACTTTCTGAATTTTATGTATCAACTGAACCCCGTTTTGTGGCCCCTTTTGTAGGCTAAGTAGAATCAGGTCTTCTAAGTTTGTCGCTCTGTGCAGCA
>DATDUL010000004.1:0-2864 GCA_036517715.1 Minisyncoccota bacterium | reverse complement strand
TATGCTTGTAGTAACAGTTATACCGCTCCAAAAAGTAGCTTTTGAAGAGGAATTAACGTATTTCACCTCTCTTTCCGTGCAGGTAAACGACATAGTTTCTATATCTTTAAGGAAGAGGAAAATCCTGGGACTGGTCATAGAAGTAAAAGAAGCCCTGGAAAGTAAAATGCAAATCAAGGGAGCGGATTTCAACTTGCGCAAAATCGAAGAGGTCAAAGGGCACTCTATCTTGAGAAATGAATTCGTAACCTCAGCACTCGACTTGGCCAAGTACTCGGTTCTAAACAAGAACTTTGTTTTGTCACACCTGATACCAGAAGTATTAAAAGAAAACTATGATGAGTTGTCTAAACTTTTTCTAAAATACACCCAAGACCACATACAAATTGAAAGCAATGTAAAACCAGAAAAAGTATTGTTCCAGACAAACGCCGAAGACAGAATATCCTACTACAAAACGCTCATCCGCGAATCCTTTGCCTTGCACCAATCTGTGTTCATTCTACTACCCCGAGAAAGTGATATTGAGTTTTTCAAAAATATGCTCGGCCGCGGAATCGAAAACTTTGTAGTTACTTTATACAGCGGTATGCCCAAAAAGAAGCTCGAAGAAGCTATAAAAAAAGCTGTGGCTTCAGAGCATGCTTTGCTGATATTGGGTACCGTTCCCTACCTTTCTGTACCTCGGAACGACATCCGGGCCATCGTACTCGAACATGAAAGCAGTAACTCCTACAAATCAGTAACCGAACCCGGGATAGATTTGCGGACCTTTACTGAACTCTATGCAGAGAAAACTAAAATAAAACTCATCATCTCTGACACGATGCTTCGTTTTGAAACTATCGGGCGCAAAGAAATCATGAGCTTGGGTGAAGTCCGTCCGATATCCTTTCGGATTAATACTGATACCACCATACGAGTTATCGAAAAAGGAGTAAAGAAAAATGAAAACAGTAAGTGGCAAGTAGTGAGTGAAGAAAGCTTGGACCAAATTAGAAAAACTATCGAAAAAGGTCAAAGCGTTTTCGTTTTTACTCTACGCAAGGGACTGGCGACTTATACTGTTTGTAAACACTGCGAGACCCCTGTGTACTGCCCCGAATGCCAGGCACCACTGGTCCTGTATATGAGTAAAGACAAAAAGAAAAGGCTATTTGTATGCAATAAATGCAAACATGAAAAAAACCCTGATACTGTTTGCGAAAATTGTGGTAGCTGGAACCTGATAACACTCGGCGTTGGGACGGAACTAGTTTACGAAGAACTAACCAAGAACTTCCCAGATGTGAAGATCTTTGAGCTGAACAAAGAAGCCGTCAAAAATAAATCTGGTGCAGAGAAAACCATAAAAGAATTTGAAAAAACACCGGGCTCTATACTCCTGGGGACAGAAATGGCTTTGTATTATATAAAAGAGAACCTGCCACTGTCGGTGATGGTATCATTCGATTCGCTGTGGAGTATACCAAACTTCAAAATAAGTGAGAAAATCCTTCAGCTTATTCTTCAAACCCTAGAGAAAACTAACAAAGATTTATTTATCGAAACCAGAAACACGGATGATGGAGTAATCAGCTCTATATTGAATGGTAGTTTGGCAAGCTATGTAAAAGAAGAACTCGCAGACAGACAGAGCTTGGGTTATCCGCCGTACAAAAGATTCATTAAAATAAGTTCTAAAGATGGAAAGGCAAAGAAAAGCAGTCAGAATGAAATAGCAGAAATGCTCAGCGCTTTCGAACCAGTGATATACGGCAACAACATACTCCTCCGGTTAGAAAACAACACCTGGTCGCTACCGGAAATACACCCCGGGGGCACCCTAGACCCAAAACTCGAACAGACCCTAAATGAAATTTCAAACTACGAAAACTTTCACATCCAAGTCGATCCAGAAGATGTTTTGTAATTCGGGTGTCGGACGTCCGAATTAGTTAGATACGAGTACTACGAACTCCCCTTTTTGTTTTTCTTTATTTTCAGTAAAGAAGGCCAGCAATTCTTCTGCACTACCTGTTTTGAATTCTTCGTATATCTTGGTCAGTTCCCTAGCCACGCAGACTTTTTTGTCTGGGCAGAACTTTATCAATGCTTCCAAGGTTTTGAGCATGCGGTGAGTGGATTCGTAGAAAATGACAGTTCTCTTGGCTTCGGCTATTTCTTTAAACAAAGTCTCCCGGCCCTTTTTGTGCGGTAAAAATCCCAAGAAAATAAATTCGTGGGTCGGTAACCCGGATGCTGATAGCGCTGTGATGAGGGCACTAGCACCAGGTATGGGTATGACTTTTACAGTATCAGCAAATTTATCTTTTATTTTTGAAATAAGCAGTGCTCCAGGATCAGAAATGGTTGGGGTACCGGCGTCTGACACTAGCGCGATATTCTTCCCTTCTTCAATAAGTTCAAAAATTTTATCGACCTTGGCGAGTTTGCTTTGAGCGTGGTAACTCATCAGGTGATTTTTTATTCCGTGTCGTTCCAGTAGCCTACCAGTGGTACGGGTATCTTCACATAAAATTATATCTACAGTTTTCAATACTTCTAAAGCACGCAAGGTGATGTCTTGCATGTTTCCGATCGGTGTCGCTACTATATAAAAATTAGACATCAAATAAATTTATTTGCGGTACTTCTTCGTTCTCCACTTGTCCGCAATCTTGATACGAGTGATTGAACGTTCGAGTTCGGATTCAAAGTGTTCGAAGTCTACGTGCTCCTTGTTCTCCATAGCCTTCTTGAGCTCTGCTGCACGAGCATGGGCGCGTTCTATGGCTTCATCAGTTAGTTCTTCTACATGCTCCGCAAAATCAGCAAGGATAACTACAGTCGTCATGCCTTCAACCTTGTTCACTTCTACAAAT
>DATDUL010000003.1:0-2373 GCA_036517715.1 Minisyncoccota bacterium | reverse complement strand
TTTTCTCCGAACCTCTGGACACCAGAGCGTCGGAGGAGAAAAACGGATTAAGCAAAAACTATTACCTTGCGCCTTATACTAACAAAATTCCTGATAATGTCAAACTATCTGCGGGCTTCCTCTTTCTTGAAAGGTACACCTAGTACCTCAAAGAAAGTAGTAGCTTCTTTTTTGTTCTTGGCAGTAGACACAAGTGTCATAGCCAATCCGAAAACGTCCTTTATGTCCTCGTCTGCTGTTTCTGGGAAAATGGTGTGTTCTTTGATACCGATGGTCAGGTTACCGATGTTGTCTACTGCAGTCTTGTTGAGTCCTCGGAAGTCTTTGGTTCTAGGTAGTGCAACGTTGAAAAGCTTCTCTAGGAAACCATACATCTGAGAGCCTCGAAGTGTTACCACTATACCTACTGGGTCGCCTTGTCTGATTTTGAAGGTAGCGATAGATTTCTTGGCGCCACGGAGAGCTGGCTTCTGGCCAGTTATCTTGGCTAGACGTTTTGCTATTTCGGTGTTTCGATTCTTGTCTTTTTTCATGTAGGTACCAGTACCGACATTTAACACAACTTTTACAAGATGTGGAGCAGACATTTTATTTTTGTAGCCAAAAGCGCCTTTCATTACGTCAAACGCCATTGCCTCTTTTTCTTTTACTGTTTTGTATGCCATGTTGTTTTATATTTCTTGACCGCTTTTCTTTGCGATTCTAACTTTTTTATCTCCGACCATTTTGTAACCTACGCGAGAAGGCTTTCCAGTTTTTGGATCCACTGCCATAACGTTTGAAACATTAATCGGCATAGCCATCGTAATGATACTACCCTTTTCACCAGATTTACGTGGGCGTTGGTGCTTCTTGGTGAGGTTTAAACCTTCAACCACAACTTTGTTTTTTTCAGGAAGAGTTCGAACTATGGTTCCCTTCTTACCCTTATCCTTACCTGTGGTCACTATTACATTGTCTCCTTTTTTGAATTTCATTTTTTTGTTGTTCCAGACGTCGGACGTCTGGGATTTTTATATAACTTCTGGTGCCAAAGAAACTATCTTTTGATAACCTTTTTCGGAAAGTTCACGTGGAATTGGACCGAATACGCGTCCTGCTTTTGGATCAAGCTTACCCTTTTCTAGCAAAACTACAGCGTTGTCGTCAAATCTGATGTATGAACCATCCTTACGTCTGTAGGCGCTGCGAGTACGTACTACCACTGCTTGATGCACATCCTTTTTCTTTACAGCTTTACGAGGAGTAGCGATTTTAACAGCAATGATAACTTTCTCACCCAAACCTGCATAACGCTTCTTGGAAGAACCGAGCACTTTGAAAACTTGGCCCAATGTTCCGCCTGAGTTATCTGTTATTTTAACTAATGTTCCGTGTTGAATCATGACAATTATTCTGTTATCCCTGCTTTTGGGATACCACTTTAAATCTTTTATCTTTGGAAATAGGTCGAACCGGTACGATGGACACTCTCTCACCAACTTGATGTTTGTTATCCTCGTCGTGCGCTTTGTAGCTCTTACTTATCTGGTAGTATTTACCATATTTTGGGTGCTTTACAAAACGGGAAACTTCCACGACAACGGTTTTCTGCATCTTGTTTGATACAACCACTCCCTCGAGTGTACCCTTTACCTTACTATTATTTTGTTCTACTTTTTTCTTTGGCATAAAAATTATTTGTTTATACGAGCAATGACTTTAGCTTTGATTGGGAGTTTACTACCAGCTTTGCGCAAAGCTTCACGAGCAGTTGTTTCGTCTACACCGTCAACTTCAAAAATAACTCGTCCTGGCTGTACTTCGAAAACATAACCTTGTGGATCACCCTTTCCCTTACCCATACCTACCTGTGCTGCTTTCTGAGTGTAAGGTCGATCTGGGAAAATGCGAACCCAGTATTTACCAGTCTTGGTTAGTGTTCGAGAAATAACTTTTCGAGCAGATTCAATCTGGTTTGATTTTACTCGGGCACCGGAAAGTGCTTTCAATCCAAAAGATCCGAAAGAAACCTTTGTACCTCTAGTCTCAGGTGTGGTCAACTTTGTTTTTGAACGACCACTCTGCCACTTTCTGAATTTTACTTTTTTAGGAATTAACATGGGATTATTGTGTTACGCCTTCTTTCTTGGCAAAAATTTTACCGCGATAAATCCAAACCTTGATACCGATAGTACCGTAGGAAAGGACAGCTCTTTCTCTTTTAAAATCAATGTCAGCGCGGAAAGTCTGCAGTGGAATGGATCCGCGTTTCAACTCTTCGGTTCGGGCGATTTCAGCACCTCCCAATCGGCCAGAAAGTACGATACGTACTCCTTCTACGCCTTGGGTTGCCATAACCTTCTCAACTGTCTGTTTCATGACTCGGCGGTA
>DATDUL010000002.1:0-3029 GCA_036517715.1 Minisyncoccota bacterium | reverse complement strand
ATGACCATACATTCTTGGAGTGGTATCGGTATCAAAGAATCTCTGACGAAATATGATTTGGACAAAATAGCTACTAGTGAATACCTGAACCGTAGAATTCGTAAAACTAAAGTCCTGATAATAGACGAGGTTTCGATGCTTCATGCAGATACCTTGAACATGGTGGATGCAGTGTGCAGAGAGATCAAACAAGTGAGCGAGCCATTCGGTGGAATACAGGTCGTCCTGGTCGGCGACTTTTTTCAGCTTCCGCCAATACACAAAAAAGTCGCCGACCAAAAGCAAATGGAATTTACTAAAGAAAAGCCCGCCCACTTCGCCTACGAGTCCGATGCTTGGAAACGCCTGGCCCCAGTGGTTTGCTACATCAGCGAACAGCACCGCCAGGAAGATGAAGCTTTTCTAGAATTATTACTTTCCATACGTCGCGGTACACTCGAAGAAGAGCATTATGAATTTTTAAAAACTCGCTATGTAGAACGGGATGAAATGCCCGAAGAAGTGACCAAGTTGTATTCTCATAATCTAAATGTAGACCGGGTCAACGACGAAGAGCTGGACAAAATAGATGAACAAGAAAAAAGATTTGAAATGACTTCCAGTGGTTCGGCAGCTTTGGTGACGGCTCTGAAGAAAGGATGCCTTTCCCCCGAGACTTTGATTTTGAAAAAGGGTTCCATAGTCATGTGTACCAAGAACAATCCCAAGGAGCATTATGTAAATGGTACCCTGGGCACAGTGGTGGGCTTTGATTCGCTTTACGGCTACCCGATCATAGAGACCAAGAAGGGTAGAAAGATCACAGTGAGCCCCCTAGAATGGAGTGTAGAGGAAAATGGCAAGGTTAAGGCCCAGATAGCTCAGATACCGCTTCGCCTCGCCTGGGCCATCACCGTCCACAAGAGCCAGGGCATGAGCATGGACAGCGCTATCATGGACCTGTCCAGTGTGTTTGAATACGGGCAGGGGTATGTGGCGCTTTCTCGGGTACGCCGAATGAGTGGCCTGTATTTGCTGGGGTGCAATGCCAAGGCCCTCCAAGTACATCCGCTAATACTCGAGCAAGATAAAATTTTCCAAAAGCAATCACAGGAAATAGACACTGGTTTCAATAAATTCAAAGAGAAAGAGATAAAAACAATGCACAAGAATTTCATCGTAGCGGTAGAGGGCGAATGGAAGGAACAATAATGTTATAATCAATTTATGACAATAAATAAAAATACAATAGCATACAACATCACCACTGTGCTCGGCATTGTGCTGGTGTGGCGTGGAGTGTGGTATATGCTAGACAAATTCGATGTATGGTTCTTTGGTGGTAGTCACCTCTGGACCGCTGTTGCTGGGTTTATCATCGGACTCATTATTTTATATTTGCCAGACAAGGACTTGAAAGAAATAGAGAAGATTTAAAGCATGAGCTACTACAGAGATATAGGCAACAAATACGCGCAGGTTCCGGACTTGATAATAGACTTTCATGGATACACTACTTTCGAATGTCAGGAGGCGATTGATGCTTTGATTCGGGAAGGCGGGTATAAACATATAAGGATGATAATAGGCCGAGGCAAAAGGAGCGCCAATGGCCCAGTCTTGCCAGACTTTATAAAAAATTATTTAACTTCGCAAAATATTCGTTTCAACCAGTCCAAGATCCAAGACGGTGGGGAAGGCTCACTAGAGGTTTTCCCGAAGTAGGGGTTGTTTTATTGGTCAAAATATGTTCTAATTGTCAGCTGTAGTAGTCCTTTTTTTGTTTCACCTTTTCAAAGTACCGCCAAAATGGTTAACGTAAGATTTGATTTAAGAGATATCAAAACAACCACGTTTCGATCTGACGAATCAGACGAAGAAGCCGGGGATGCAAACCCAGAAAACCAAAACCCAGAAAACGTAGTGGTTGAAGAAACCGCAGAAGAACCCCAAAAAATACCAATATCCAACTGGTTTGTCGGATAAAGCAAAACCCAAATGAAAACGCCAGCCTTTTCCCAAAGGCTGGCCATTTTTTTGCCAAATTCATATTTATGTGGTAAAAAGAGGTTGATATTCGTTCTCTTCACTTTTCACAAATACCCCAAGGAGGGGGAATTACTATGTTTTACGTTGATTGGGCTTTACGCATTTCATCATTCGCCATTCTTATTCTTACTTTGGCACAGTTCTTGGTCAAAGAAAAAGGAAACCCGACTCACATTGTTCGGGGTAAAATTATTTTAGGATTGGGCTTGTTGATTTTAGTTTGTGTAACTATTCGTGGTATGCAAAACGAAAATTTTAACATTGTGTACAGTTTCCACCTGCTCATTGGAACATTATTTTTCATAGCACTAATGTTAACAGGTGTTTTCGGTTATCTGTCCTTAACCAAAGAGTGGTATATTATGCACCACAAATTTTCCGCTTACGCTACCATGTTTTTGTTAGTTGTTACTCTTGTTCTGGGTATTATTTCACTGTTTTCCCACTAATCTTTTTTAACCGCCTTCGGAGAAAATCACCACTCCGCTGGCGGTTTTCTCGTTTTCGGGCAATTTCTACCCCAAAAATGGTATAATTAACCCATGAATGATTCTTACAATTGGTATTCGACTCTTATCAGACCCAACTGGGCACCACCTAGCTTCCTATTTGGTCCGGTGTGGACTGTGCTCTACGCCATCATTGCCTATACCTTCGGCTCGGTGTTTTGGAAATTCTACAAAGGCGAGCTTCCTTTCATCGTGGTCCTGCCTTTCATCCTGAACCTCATTTTCAACTTCTCGTTCACGTATTTCCAATTCGGCCTCAAGAACAACCTCCTAGCCTCCATCGACATCCTCCTCGTCCTCGGCACCCTCATCTGGCTCCTTATTGCTATTTACCCCCACATGAAATGGGTCGCCTACATGAATATCCCTTATCTGCTTTGGGTATCTTTTGCCACAGTTCTGCAGCTGACTATTACTTTTTTAAACAAATGATAGAAAGAAGAGATTTTATTAAAAACTCAGGAGCAGCCTTGTTGGGTAAGGCGCTGGGAT
>DATDUL010000001.1:0-2813 GCA_036517715.1 Minisyncoccota bacterium | reverse complement strand
TATTGTCTCTCGGTTATCTTCTCTTCGGATTTGAAGTGATGAGCGCAGCCTATTTCTCTGTTGTGGCGATTGTTGGACTTTGCGCTCTGTTGACGGTTCATTTCTTTCTGAAAAGTAGAAAGCCGCCCAATCTTAGCATCTAGGATGCTGTTTTTTGCAGATTAAATATGAAACTATTGGATTTTGCCTTTTTGACCATGCTATTGCGCGAAATTTAGACTATAAGCTTATATAAAATTAGTGTAAATGGTACAAGGCGTATGGTAAATATGTCCGAACAAAAAGTACACAGTGCTTTGTCGAGCAAGACAAGAGCGGAAATTCTCAAGCTACTGTACAAGAAGCCGCTAGATGTTGAAGAGATCGCGCAAAAGTTGAAGCTTCAGCCTGTCTCTATACGTCATCACCTCCAATCTCTAGAAGAAGCAGGGCTCTTAGAATGCACTGAAGAAAGAAGCGGATCAGCTGGAAGACCAAAAACCCGTTACAAAATAGCAAGTTCGCCACCCGCCATAACCTTCCCCGCGAGGCGTTACTTATTTTTCTCGGGCATCCTCATCGACTCTCTCATGCACATTGTTGGAAAGGCCAAAGTCTATGGAATCATGGGTAAGGTTGGCCGGAGGATGGGTAGAGAAACGGTTGAACAAATGGTACAAAGATATAACGTGACGAAGTGGACCCCCAAAGAATTCGAGGAAATTTTTGTTGGGAAGTATCTTCAGGAAGCTGGTACGGAGCCAGAAATCGCGGAAAAAAGTGACAAGAAGATCGTTGTAAGGCTGCATAACTGTATCTTTTCTGAGTTGTCAATGAAAATGCCAGAGTTGATGTGTGACGTGGCGCATAAAGAATTCTTCCACGCCGCCTCAGAGGTCATGGGTGGCAATATCAAGGTCACGCAGGCGACCTGCCTAGGACGCGGCGATATCTACTGCGAGCACATTTTCGAATGGAAGAGTGACGAGACAGAGCAATAGGGAAAAGCAAACAACTGGAAAATAGGTTTTTGGCTAGCTGAAGCCATCGTCAGAGACCGCAAAATGCCTAACTTAATTTTTGCTAATCTTACGAAGCAAAAGTATATACTTTTTTGTTTTCTTCACCTATAGTTTTTATGAAATACCTCGGCCCTTTCGGGGCTGCATCGTGAATTCATTTCTTCCCGAAGCGGATCCCCATTCGGCGAGAACGTAGCCGTTATAAAGACTTTTGTAATGGATTACCAAAAAAAGGAAGAGGTTAGGCTTGGCGGTTTGAACTTATCTTCCAAGTATGAAGTGAATGAAAGGCGTGTAAACTAATAAAGCAGAAATTGCCAAGCCCACAATGAACACAACAGCAGCTTTTTTCATATCAACGTTTCTTTTTCCCAGCGCGAAGTGCAGTAGTATCCAGCTTCCAAGCCATCCGATCAATAGGAATGTTTCTTTTCCGTTGTAAGGTCCAATTTATATTATTTTTATAATAAAAAATGAAATATCTAAAAGATGGGTATGATAGGAAAAATTTAAATAACGTATATGCTTTATAAAAATACTCTAAATAGAAACAAAAAAGAAAAGGGAAAAAAATGAAAATAAACATAGGCAAAAATGACGTACCACTGCTTCTTATCAGATTGTTCGCGGGAGTTACCATGTTCTTCGCAGGATTCGAAAAAGCTATCTATACGTCTTGGGGCGGTCACACAACAGGATGGAGTGCAGCCGGCTCTCTTACAAACGGCGGTGGAGGAGCCTTGCACCCATGGTTCCAGAGCTTAGCAACCGCAGGCGTAGAACCAATAGTCTTCTGGGGCGAAATGTTAATCGGACTGGCTATATTGCTTGGACTAACATTGAGGATCGCTGTCATTTTCGGGATAATTGAGAACGGACTCTTTTGGATAAACGCATACATGCCATATTCCAGGGTCGCAGCAGACGGAACGCGCAGCATTAATCCAGGCGTTTTCGGATTTGGATGGGCTAACGGACCACTTGAGCTTAACGCAGCGCTAATCATGATGTACATTGTACTCTTTATTGCTGGCGGTTTTGCACTAAAATATAGCGTTGCAAACTACCTTAGCAAGTACGAAATCGTACAGAAAAATCCGATTCTCAAGCTTTTGGTAAACTAATCCTCAACCAAAATCTTCCTTTTTTGTTACGCTAACTGTATTAGTTTTTATAAATTTTCATTTTCTTTTCAAGCCGCTAGTCCGAACCGCCTGCATCGGAAGTCCAACGGCAGTTCAAGGTGACCAGGATGAAACATTCGAACGTTGCGTTAGCATTTATCAGTTTGCTGAGGCGGTTCTCATGGCGATGCCAGCAACCCACATTGGTAACCCGATGCATAGAAAAATTGCGGCTATCGTTTCTTTCCTATTTGCAATCGTTTGGCTCATCGAGGCAGCGACCTTTACTATGTCACATGCAGGAACGCTTCTCCCCGTATAAACGATTATCTTTTAGAGATAAAACCCCCTTGACTTATATGATTGAATGTGCGTTTAAATTTAAACAGATGGCTCCAGAAAAAGTCAGGGACGTGACAAGATGCTTAGACCCATGTTTGCCAGTGTGGCGCAAACTTACGACTTCGCTAACAAACTTCTCACTTTCGGATTTGACAAACAATGGCGTGAAGCCTGCGCAAAAGAACCAACCCGTGGACGTTTTGTCATTGACCTCTGCTGCGGAACTGGCGACCTTTCGCTATGTCTCTGCCCCACCCTTGGTTCCGAATCACTTCTAGTAGGGCTTGACTTTAGCAGGGAAATGATGAGAAAAGCCGCCGAAAAGAAAAACAAAATTGAACAGATG